>CBDUOW010000292.1:0-2776 GCA_965368945.1 uncultured Gammaproteobacteria bacterium | reverse complement strand
GCTTGTTGTATTAAAAAAGCCCCTGACCGCAACGAGTCGGGCAGGGGCTTTATTTCGGTATTACCCCGGTCGCTGATTAAACAGACTTACCGCGGTAAATAACCATTGCTGTACCTGCAGATTGTGCAAAGTTGTCAAAGCCCAGCAGACGAACGTGGTTCTTCGGGTGTGCTTTGTGGCAAGCTTCAACTTCTGCCAAAATGGCATCTACGTCAGTTTCACCAAACATAGGCAGTTTCCACATGTACCAGTAGTTGCTGATCGCATTTTCTGGTTCTGTGTGTTCAATGCCCGGGTTCCAGCCTTTATCAACGATGTACTGGATCTGAGCGCGAGTAGACTCTTTGCTCAGTGGCGGCAGGTATGAAAAAGTTTCATATTTACGGCTCTGAGCTGCATCGCTCAAACTTGAATTGTAATCTTGCATTTCACTCATTGGTTTTACTCCAAATTTAATTTATTCAAATTCGTGTAAAAAGTTGCGAGGGCCGAGGGTCGAGTATCGAGGTGATGTTCCTCGTTACACGTCCCTCTTAACTCAGCCCTTTTTTACTTGTGAGAAACGTCCAGCTTATCAACGGTGTCGAATTCGAACTTGATTTCTTTCCAGGTTTCCATTGCAGCATTAAGCTCTGGGCTGTGCTTGGCAGCAGCAGTAAGGATGTCCTTACCTTCTTTCTCAAGCTCACGACCCTGGTTACGCGCTTCAACACACGCTTCAACAGCAACACGGTTAGCCGCTGCACCCGCAGCGTTGCCCCATGGGTGACCTAATGTACCACCGCCGAACTGGAGACATGAATCGTCGCCAAAGATGTTAACCAGCGCAGGCATGTGCCATACGTGAATACCACCAGATGCTACCGGGATAACGCCAGGCATTGAGCCCCAATCCTGGTCGAAGAAGATACCACGTGAACGATCTTCTGGAATGAAGCTGTCACGCATAGTATCGATCCAACCCAGAGTCGCTTCACGGTCGCCTTCCAGCTTACCAACAACAGTACCTGAGTGAAGGTGATCACCACCAGACAGACGCAGACACTTGGCCAGTACACGGAAGTGGATACCGTGGTGTGGGTTACGGTCGAGTACCGCGTGCATGGCACGGTGGATGTGTAACAGCATACCCTTGTCACGACACCATTGAGCCAGACCAGTGTTAGCAGTGAAACCACCAGTCAGGAAGTCGTGCATGATGATAGGTGCGCCGATTTCGTGTGCATATTCAGCACGCTTCATCATTTCATCGAAAGTAGGCGCAGTAACGTTCAAGTAGTGACCTTTACGCTCACCGGTTTCTGCTTCTGCTTTATGGATAGCTTCCATTACGAAATCGAAACGGTGCTTCCAACGCATGAATGGCTGTGAGTTAACATTCTCGTCATCTTTAGTGAAGTCAAGACCGCCTCGCAGACCTTCGTAACAAGCACGGCCGTAGTTCTTGGCAGACAGACCCAGCTTGGGCTTGATAGTACAACCCAGCAGAGGACGACCGTATTTGTTCAGAATGTCACGCTCAACCTGAATACCCTGTGGCGGTCCATTACAAGTCATTACATAAGCAACCGGGAAGCGGATATCTTCTAAACGCAGAGCACGCAGGGCCTTGAAGCCGAATACGTTACCAACCAAAGAAGTCAGTACGTTAACAACGGAACCTTCTTCGAACAGATCGATTGGGTAAGCAACGAAAGCGTAGAAACAAGTGTCATCACCTGGTACGTCTTCGATTGCGTAAGCACGACCTTTGTAGTAATCCAGGTCAGTTAACAAGTCAGTCCAAACTGTAGTCCAGGTACCGGTTGAAGATTCAGCGGCAACAGCAGCGGCAACTTCTTCACGAGGTACACCTTCCTGAGGTGTTACTTTGAAGCATGCCAGAATATCAGTATCTTTCGGAGTATATTCCGGCATCCAGTACGTTTCGCGGTATTCTTTTACACCCGCATCATATTTCTTAGCCATGTTTTGGCCTCCATTGCTTTATTAAATAAAGAATTCGGTTCAGCACCCAGGGAGCGCCCCCAATTTTGATTGCCAGAAGCTAATCTTTTATGACTGGCTTAAATCCCCTGCGGTGTGGAGGGAGAAGTATAGAGATCGTGCCCATAAAGTAAATTCAATATTTATGCTTGAAAGCATAAGTAAAACCTTATATATTATTTACACATGAATCTGACCTTACGCCAGCTGAAAGTCTTCGAAGCGGTGGCCCGGAATTTGAGTTTTACCCAGGCCGCCCAGGAGCTGCATTTAACCCAGCCCGCTGTTTCCATGCAAATCAAGCAGTTAGAGGAGAATGCCGGTTTGCCGTTATTTGAGCAGTTGGGCCGAAAAACCTATCTAACTGAGGCCGGGCGAGAAATGTTTCATTACTGCAAATCCGTCTCCCAGCAGCTGGAGGAGGTCAGTGATGTCATGCAGCAGTTGAAAGGCGTACAGCGCGGTCGCCTGGATATCTCGGTTGCCAGTACCGCCAACTATTTCGGTACCCGCCTGCTGGCGGCGTTTGCCAAGCGCTATCCGGATACCAGCTTCAGCCTTGATGTGACCAACCGGGAGACGCTGTTACGCCAACTGGAGCAAAACGAGAAGGATCTGGTCATTATGGGTAAGCCGCCCGGAAGCCGGAATTTAAACGCGGAAGCCTTTATGGAGAACCCGTTGGTGGTGATCGCCCCACCCGAGCATGAGCTGGTGGGCAAAAAGAACATTAACCTGCAGCGGCTCGCCGAGGAGACTTTTGTGGTGCGTGAACCCGGCTCCGGCACCT
>CBDUOW010000291.1:0-2776 GCA_965368945.1 uncultured Gammaproteobacteria bacterium | reverse complement strand
TTGAGTTGATAGAACCAGCCACTCACGCGATTATGTTTACCACTGGCTTGCCCGATGCGGCGCGCCAGCAGGGCTTTGAAATGTGAGGGTGGCAGACTTAACAACAGGGGCAAGCCGATTGTCAGGGTATTGTTAGTCAATATCGGCAGGCCGAAACGCGGCGTGCGTACCAGTTGTATGTCGAAATCACTGCGTAATACAACACTATGGATACAAGCCCGCCCATAGTGGTTTTCGAGTTCATCGATCAAATCGAGTAAAGCGGGCGCTGAGGTATGATCAAGAGCTAACCCATGTGGCGGATTAAGAGGAGTCCGTATAATAAGCCATGTCATCCAGCTGCAAAGCAGAATGGCGAGCAGGCTGGTTGCAAAGTACACCCAGTCTATTATCGTTGTGGCAGCGCTCAAGCGTTGAGGCAATTGCATCAGCAGAATGGCAGAGGTAAAGGGGAAGCCATACAATACGATTAATCCTGGGAGAGCGGCAATTGCAGCCAGGATTTTGGCCAGGACTGGTACACGCTTAACCAACGGTTGCAACAGCCGGTTAATGTTCAGGCGTTCCAGTTGATTTGTCAGTAGTGAAGACAATTGATGGGATTCGACGGCCATGTTCAGGTAACCTGTAATACTTTATTTTCGGCATATTTCTTAATAACTTAAATCAATGGCGCAGAAAAATACCGACCCGGTTCGCAATTTCCTGTTCCAGCGGCTGAATCAGCTTGGCCTTCGATGGTGGTTCAGTCTGATGCTGGGCATCGGTCTGCTGGCGTGTACTTCCCCGGCTGATGACGCAACGCAGGTCCGCCAGGGGGTTGAGCTCCTGGCAAAGGCGATTGAACAGCATGAACGAGAAACCATCATGCAACGGCTTGATGATGATTTTCGGACTCGTGAGGGTCTGTTGCCGCAGGATATAAACCGGATGTTGTTTGTTCAGTTTCGCCAGAATAAGCAGATTCAGGTATTTCTGTTCGACCTGGATGTCAACGTGATGTCCAGCACTGCCGATGTCCAGCTTGAAGCCTTGTTGTTGGGGTCTAGCCAGTGGTTGCCGGAGCGCGGCAGGCGCTATCGGGTACAGATGCGCTGGAACAAACGGGATGGCGAATGGTTATTGTTACGGCTGGATTGGCAACCCACGTAGCTTGATTGTGAGGCGGTCATTCAGGATCGCCGACTTTAACGGATTCCCGGTTATTCGCATTTATCGTGTGGGTATGGAGCGGGAAATGGCCTTTCTCCCGATCTTCAAAAAACCGCTTGAGGGTAAAGTGGATGGTTCGAAAGGCCAGTTCCTGCCAGGGGACTTCCTCTTCCCGAAACAGTTTAACCTCCAGGCTTTCTTCTCCGGCATAAAATTCAAGATCAGTCAGGCTGGCGCGGTACAACATATACACCTGATCAATATGGGGTAAGTTGATGACGGTGTAAAGCTGCTGGATCTCGAGATTGGCATTGGCTTCTTCAATTGATTCCCGTTCTGCAGCCTGTTCCGTAGTTTCGCCGGTTTCCATAAAGCCGGCGGGTAAGGTCCAGAGTCCAAAACGAGGTTCAATGGCCCGTTTACAAAGCAGAACCTTGTCTTCCCAGACAGGAAGCGTACCGGTGACTATTTTGGGATTTAGATAATGAATGGTATGGCAAGTATCGCAGACGTGGCGTGGCCGATTATCACCTGCAGGAACTTTGATATTGAGAGCTTGCCCGCACTCGCTGCAATATTTCATTATTTCAGTACACTACGGTCCGGATCGATTGCCTCAGAGATTCAGGCAGTGAGGTTGTTGAGCCAGGCGGCCCATTCACCGTGCAGAGAGACATCGATACCGTCTTTGCTTGCCTGCTGCTGCAGGTAGGTTTGCAGGTCATGCAGCAATTGGCTGTCAATGAGGGCCATATGCTCGGGTAACTGGCTGTGTAACAGGCGGTAGACCAGTTTCAGCTCGTCCAGGGGATAACCATCCAGGGGCGTCATAAGGTGGTTATTTCTTTTGGCCCGGGGGAACAAAGCCTTGTGGTAACTCGCCGAAATCCCCTTCACCGAACAGAAAACCAACCATGTGTTTTTCAATCAGTTCCACACTGCCCGGATCGGCTGTACTCAGGCGGTTTTCATTGATTATGGTAGTGAGGCGTTCCAACCATTGCTGCCAGCCTTCCAGAGAGACGTTGTCAAAAATCCGTTCACCCAATTCACCGGGGTAGGGCGGGACATCCAGGCCCTCGGCCTCGCGTTTCAGGACCTGGCAGAAAATCATGCGTGACATATTGTGTACTCCGCTGTCTATCTTTACATTAGGGACTATGCCCTTTTTGTTGCAAGCTATGTTAAAATCCTAGTAATTTACTCAGATATTATCCGAACCAGGCGGCTTTGTTGCAAGCCGATATCAATTCAGGAGCGCGATCATGACACAAGCAACTAACGCAAGCTATAACCCAAGTATAACCGAAGCCGAACTCACGGTGTCCGCTATGGCGGCTGAGCAACTGGCGGGCCTGATGGCGAACCCGGATGTGGATGCGGATGGAATTCGGGTCTTTGTTTCCGGTGGCGGATGCGGTGGCATGACCTATGGCATGACCTATGCCGAGTCAGTAAATGCCAGTGACAAGGTGCTGGAAGGCGAAGGCTTCAAGGTGGTCGTCGATGCCATTGCCCTGAGTTACCTCAAGGGTTGTGATATCGATTTTACCCAGGACGGTCTTAACGCCTCCTTTGTTTTCAATAATGTCTTTCAGACCGTGGGTGGCAGTGGAACCTGTGG
>CBDUOW010000290.1:0-2789 GCA_965368945.1 uncultured Gammaproteobacteria bacterium | reverse complement strand
GTTCCATCACCATGCGGTAGTACTGCTTCATGAACTGTTCTACCGCAAGCCTCTGTGGGGTATCCCGGTAGCCAAATTGTTTGGCCAGCAGGCGCTGATGATCAAACAACAAGCGGTCTTCCCGTCGCCCGGCCAGCACATGCACCCCAAAGCGCACCCGCCACAGAAAGGCCTGGCCTTCCCGTAGTAACTGGTATTCATCCCGGGTGAGGAAACCATGGGCGACCAGTTCCTGCAGGGTATCCACGCCAAAATGCCGCTTGGCGACCCAGCCGATCATCTGGATATCACGCAGCCCACCGGGACTTTCCTTGATGTTCGGTTCCAGGTTATAGCCGGTCTCGTTGTATTTATGGTGGCGCTGGATTTGTTCTTCCCATTTGGCTTTGAAAAACGCGGGTCCCGGCCAGATTTGGTCGGCGGCACAAAGTCGGCGCTGTTCTTCAAACAGGGCCTGGTTGCCGATCAGCAGGCGAGCTTCCTGGATATTGGTCGCCACCGTTATATCCTTGGTCGCTTCCTCCAGGCATTCCGTCACGTTGCGCACACTGTGACCGACTTCCAGGCCGATATCCCATAAAAATGTGAGAAAGGCGCTGATGCCTTCGCGATAGGGTTCATCAGTTTGCTGCAACAGGATCAAGAGATCGATATCGGAGCCGGGATGCAGCTCTCCCCGCCCATAACCGCCGACGGCCAACAGCGCGATGTCATTGGTATCGATCGGTAAGGAGAGGGCCCAGGCACGGGTGAGAAGCGCGTCAACCAGGCTGGCACGCGCATACACCAGCTCGGTGGCGGCACGACCGGCATGAAAGCGATCCACCAGGACCTGATTAGCGGTCATGAGGGTATCCCGAAAAAGCTTGAGGGCGGCGGTCGGGTCAGATTGCAGAGTGCTATCAAAGTCCTGAGCGTTAAATAGCTCAGTATCCAACACGTGCCGCATCAGGGCTGTTCCTCTTGCCGCCGGGTCAGGATTTCACGGCCGTCCTCGGTGACCAGCAGGGTATGTTCCCACTGGGCGGAGAGTGAATGGTCCTTGGTGACCACGGTCCAGCCGTCCTTCATGAGTTTGACCTGGCGTTTGCCCGCGTTGATCATGGGTTCAATGGTAAAGGTCATGCCCGGTTCCAGCTCCAGGCCGGTGCCTTGTTTGCCGTAGTGCAACACCTGCGGGTCTTCATGGAATTGCTTGCCAATGCCGTGGCCGCAGTATTCGCGGACTACCGAGTAATTGTTGGCTTCGGCATGTTGCTGAATCGCATGACCGATATCTCCCAGGCGGGTACCCGGTTTGACCAGGTCGATTCCCAGGCGGAGGCATTCATAAGCTACCCGGCTCAGGCGCTGGCCCTTGATGGAGGGTTCACCCACAAAAAACATCTTACTGGTATCGCCATGGTAGTCGTCTTTAATAACGGTGATGTCGATGTTGACCATGTCACCGTCTTTCAGCCGCTTCTCGTTTGGAATACCGTGACAAATCACATGGTTGACCGAGGTGCAGATGGATTTGGGAAAGCCATGATAGTTGAGGGGTGCCGGGATAGCTTGTTGTTCATTGACGATATAGTCGTGACAGATCTGGTCCAGCTCGGTGGTAGTGATACCAGCCTGAACATGGGGGGTGATCATCTCCAGGACTTCGGCCGCCAGGCGTCCGGCGATTCGCATTTTTTCAATTTCTTCGGGGGTTTTGATGGTGACTGTCATAAGCTGCTGTGAGTTTTGTAATTGGCGGCCTGTTCCGCGGAGTGGGTAATCTGCAAACTAATAACCCTGTTAAATGAAAGGGTTAAAGGCCAACGGGCCGTCTGCGTTGTCGTTCAAAGCCGTTTATGGTATAAAGCGCGCGCTTTTGAAGCAAACATAACTGTCCGAATTTCGGACAATATTTCACACATACACCGGCACATCTGTCTGGGTGCCTGCAGAGTCAGGTTGACAGGTGGGGTGTATGGAGGTCTAACCCGATTAGGAGAGACATTAATGACTGACGTATCAATGCGCCAGATGCTTGAGGCTGGCGTGCATTTTGGCCACCAGACCCGGTTCTGGAACCCGAAAATGGCGAGTTACATTTTCGGTGAACGCAATAAAATCCATATCATCAACCTGGAAAAGACCCTGCCGCTGTACAGCGATGCCATGAACTTTGTCGGTTCCCTGGCGGCCAAGCGCGGTAAAATCCTGTTTGTCGGGACCAAGCGCGCCGCGCAGGACATTGTGCGGGAAGAAGCAGAGCGTTGCGGCATGCCCTATGTGAACCATCGCTGGCTGGGTGGCATGCTGACCAACTTCAAGACGGTTAAGCAATCCATCAAACGTCTCAAGGAGCTGGAAGCCATGCAGGCGGGAGGTGGCTTTGAAGGGCTGAACAAGAAAGAAGTTCTGACCCTGACGCGCGAACAGGAAAAACTGGAACGCAGCCTGGGTGGCATCAAGGACATGAACGGTGTACCCGATGCGCTGTTTGTGGTTGATGTCGGCCATGAAAAGATTGCTGTCAACGAAGCGGTCAAGCTGGGTATTCCGGTAATCGGCGTAGTGGATTCCAACAATGACCCGGAAAAAGTGGATTATGTGATCCCCGGCAACGACGATGCCATTCGGGCAGTTAGTCTGTATACCCAGGGAGTTGCTAAAGCGATTATCGAAGGTCAGGCTTCCAGTACCACATCGGCTGGACCAGCAGATGAATTCGTGGAAGTTGGCGCAGACGATGCGGATGAAGCCAAGGTAAAGAAGGTGGCGAAAAAGAAAGTCAGCGCCAAGAAAAAAACCGT
>CBDUOW010000289.1:0-2793 GCA_965368945.1 uncultured Gammaproteobacteria bacterium | reverse complement strand
AAATTCATGTAGGACCAGGCCTACATATCAAACGCTGCAAGCTCTGTGTTAATCGTATGCAATGTCTTAACCGGATCGTCTGACTGGGTAATGGGGCGCCCGATAACCAGATAATTCGAACCGGCCTGTATAGCATCGACTGGTGTCATGATGCGTATTTGATCCCCTGCTTCACTACCCGCGGGACGTATTCCCGGTGTTACTAAAGTAAACGCTTCTCCTTGTGTCTGGCGTAAATTGGTAACTTCACGGGAGGAACAGACAACACCATCCAGGCCTGCTTCTTTAGTCAAATTGGCCAGGCGCAGTACATTATCCTCAGGAGTCCCGTTCAAACCAATTTCCTGAAGATCCTCTTGACCCATACTGGTCAAAATTGTGACCGCTATCAATAATGGTCTATTTGAACTTGTTTCCAGCGCTTCTCTTGCGGCGATAAGCATATTACGGCCACCCAGGGCATGGACGTTTAACATCCAGACACCCAAATCAGTAGCCACTTTACAAGCTCGTGCCACGGTGTTCGGAATATCATGAAACTTCAGATCAAGAAAAACATCAAACCCGTTATCAACAAGCTGTCTGACCAGGTCAGGGCCAGCCAGGGTAAATAATTCTTTACCAACCTTGAGTTTACACATTGATGGTTCGAGCTGACTTGTAAACTCAAGCACCTGCTTTTCTGAGGAAAAATCCAGAGCAACAATAATTCGTGAATCGTTCAAATTATTCCCCTTCGACACCTTGTATCGGCTTCACCGTGGTCCAGCTTTTACAACTCGGACATTGCCAATACAATGTTCTTCCCGCAAATCCACATTGAGTGCATGCGTAAATAGGTTTATCTTCAATTAGCTGTGTCGTTACATCTTTTAAGATCTGTAATTTGTCCCGCACGGAATCTTTTACATTCTCCAGATTAAGGCCTATCAGCCTGTCCATACCGCGCACTGAGGGTCGCAGTTTCAGATACTCGCTGATGAAGTCCGCAGCATCATTTTCACCTTTTTCCTGCTTTATCAGTTCAGCCAGGGCCAACATGATGGAAATCCCATTATGTTTAGCTAAATTTTGTCGCAAGAAGGTCACCATGTCATCGATCTTACCAATAGCGCGGTAACATTCCGCCAAGGGTTTTATTATCTCTGGCAAATAATCAGGCTCCTGCTGTTCAATTCGATGATAAGCACGAATTGCAGCCTTATAATTACCGGCAGATTTCTCAATATCCCCTTCCATCATGCTGGCGCGCGCGCAATTAACGTCCTCAGCTAAAGCACGTTTTAACAGCTTCAATGCCTTTGATGGTTCACCATGCCGATAGACTTTATCGGCCTTTTCACAATAATACTGTGCAATTAAATTTCTTTTGCTCTGTCCAGTCCTGGATTCCAGTCGTTGAGCTATTTGAATTGCCTTATCCCAGTCTTTCTCCTGTTGATATATGTCTAACAAGTGCTGTAGCGCTGCTACGGTATGGGGTTCATTACCAATCAACTCACCAAAAAGAGCTTCGGCTCGGTCCAGCAAACCTGCTCGCATATAATCCTGCCCCAGTTCAAATAGAGCCTGCATACGCTGTTCTTTACTCAAAGTTGGTCTGGCAATCAAATTCTGGTGTATGCGGATCGCCCGATCGACTTCACCCCGACGACGAAACAAACTGCCCAGCGCAAGATGTGTTTCGACCGTGTCATTATCAACATCAAGTAACTGGATAAACAGATCGATGGCCTTGTCTTGCTGTTCATTAAGTAGATAATTCAGGCCACGAAGATAACTACTCGGTAACTCAAGTGAGTTTTCCTCCTGTCGGCGGACCTTACGGCGACGACCAAGCCACCATCCACTAAATGCGGCAATGGGTAACAGAAGGAAAAGCACTTCAAGCATGATTAATGATTATCCCGAATCGGGATTGCCCTAAGATTTGTCACCTCCTTTTCGGCAAGTTCGACGGACTTTCTTAACTTCATCACTTCACGTCGATTGCTGATGATCATACTCGCACTTGCAACAACACCCAAAATTGCACCTACTATCATTGCAAACACAATAATCAGCGATAAGGGAACATCTTCGCTACCGAAATAATAATTCAGTTTTACAGGTTCAGCGTTTAATACCGCGAATACGATACCGAATATCACAAGCACTAAAAATATAAATGAATATACGATTCTGACCATATGTCACCTTCCACTCTCACTCATGCCTATAATCCAGCAGAACTTAATTTACTGCCTATTATGTATAAAAAGAAGACCTTCTGCCAAATCCATAAAAAAACGGCATGAAGCCATTGCCTCATGCCGTTAAATAGATTACCGCAAACAGCAGGTTCAGTTAGTGATTCCCACTTTCTCCATGCTTTCATTGACACGTTCACGCATTTCCTTGCCCGGCTTGAAATGGGGTACATACTTGGCAGCCAATTCTACCGAATCACCAGTCTTTGGATTGCGCCCTACTCTGGGCGGACGATAATGAAGCGAAAAACTACCAAAACCTCGAATTTCAATCCTCTCACCATTGGCTAGCGTCGTGCCCATATGGTCAATCATGGATTTCACCGCCAATTCCACATCCTTGTAGGCTAATTGTAATTGTTTTTGTGCGAGAATTTCGATTAACTCTGATTTTGTCATCGTCCTTCCTTATAGTTAAGGTCAACTATTCAATGTTGGCATTATTCACTGTCATCCATCTGTTCTTTCAACAGATCACCCAGGGTAGTAGTAGCAGGTGCAGTACCACGTTTATAGTCACTGATCGCCGCTTTCTCGATATCAG
>CBDUOW010000288.1:0-2798 GCA_965368945.1 uncultured Gammaproteobacteria bacterium | reverse complement strand
TACCAGAAAAAATAGAACCACGACTACAGGGCAAGGATTGTTCCTACAATCCTATATCATTTCCTCCGGTCGCTCCCGGCGTCCTGCCTCCCGCGACACTTGTGCCTCCATGTACATCGTCCATGGAGGTCAGATGTAGGAGGTACGAGACCATGGATGGTTGAAGGTACGAGTCCAAGGATGGACGAGGTAGAGCGAAGCAGGAGCCCGAGCCGAGAACAATGCACGACTCCAGGGAAGGAGGAGTTAGAGTGAAGCACGACTGCATGGACGCAGGAGGTAGAGCAACGCATGGAGCAGTTGCCGAGGAAGCCAGAACCGAGGAGCAATTGTCGAGAATAACGTCAGGAACAGTTATCGAGAGAGTAATTATTTCTAACTAACCCGGTTTACTTTTCAAATGTTGTACGTATCCTCTCCACCCGCTTCCGATTCGCGCCCAAATCCGAATGCCCCACCCGCGAAGCCGATCGAACATGTATCACCTGTTTGTTTTCATCGAGCCGCAATTCAACATCATCGACATAACGCATAAGTGGCGTCTCATAACGGGCATGCAAATAACCATTCTGCTCCGTCAAAACAACGCCACCTGTCTCAACAATGGCCTGTTTAATCTTGCGCCAGGCATCATCCGCCGTGGTGGTATAAACAAGCGGTTCAACAAACGCCCCTTCAACCTGCTGCTCACTGCAGACACAATTCGGCGTAGCCGGACAAGGCCGTAACTGACCATTGAGTAACCCAAGCTCCGGCTGTTTGCGTGAAGACATCGACAACACAACCAATAATAAGCCAAGGATTACAAAAATACCGATGACTGAATAAAGGAGTATTTTCACTATATATAATCCCGTGGCAAAGTTGATGGCCGATTTATAAAACAGGCGCTTTAGAGGAATTGTCTCTTACTATATAAAGGAACCTTGCTCTTGGTATGATACCTTGTAGGGTATTAAAATCAATATAACCCAAAGGAATGGCCAGGGATGCGTAATTCACTTATCTTCTTCATGGTTTTCAATTTCTTGTGCTGCTATTCGATCGCTTCTGCCACGGCGATCAAAAGCCAGGAACGACACTCCGTACAACTGTTGAATGCCGGAATGGGCTCTCTCGAGAAGCGCCTGGAGGCCATCCAGTCAGCCAAAATTTCCATAGACGCTGAATACTTTTATTTATGGAAGGACCCCGCTGGAAGACTTTTTCTTCAGGCGTTATTAAAGAAGGCACACTCCGGAGTGAAGGTGCGCCTTATTGTCGATCACTTCTTCATATCAGCTAAATTGGGAGCTGTTGAAGGGGAAACCCTCTCTCGCCTGGGAAAAGGAAAATTTGAGCTCAGACACTACAACCCCTTTCCTATACCTGGATTTCTTAATCACCGGGATCATCGAAAAATTCTTATTATCGATGGGCAAGAGGCCATCATAGGTGGGCGAAATGTGGGAATTGAATACTTTGATTTAAGCCCAAGATATAATTTTCTCGACCGTGATATTTGGTTTTCCGGTCCGATTGTTCAGGCGCTGCAGTCCAATTTTCAGAGTTATTGGGATAGTTTTCTCGTTCAAGAATTAACGTCTGACAATGAAGCCGGCTCGACGGAAAAAGACATCTCCCTTCAAGACTATAAGAAAGTTGACGAATTCACCGAAGGTCTTTTTCCAGTTACACCAAAGGATATAATTTTACGAAACGAAGTGCGTCGTATTGGTCAGGTGCAGCTTCAAAAAGAGTATCAGGGTGAATGTCATAATATTACGATCGCGACTGTACCGCCCAGATTAAGAACCAATGTAAATCCATTATTAAACCCTGTGGATTATGGTCTGAATGTGATAGGCGATAGAACCCCGCTCCCACATCTGGCAAATGTGATCCCCAATCCCCTGGATCTTATTTCTGATAATGTGATTTTTGAATCCGACATTGTAAAGGAAGTTTACCAAAGAATGGATCGGTTAACTAAGGGGGATCAAATCACATTTGAAAATCCCTATTTTGTCCCAACAGATTTGGTTGCCAGGGGGATTACAACGTTATTGGATCGAGGGGTAAAAATCGACCTTTTGACAAACAGCCTGAGATCGACGGACGCAAGTCCTATCGTGAGCATTTTTAATAAAAGATCCAAACAATATATAAATAATGGACTGAATGTGTCCGTCTACTCTTCTTTACCACTCCCTGGCGCTTCATTGATAAATAATGAAGTGAGAAAGGCACGGTGGGGTATCCATGCAAAAACAATAGTCGTAGGTGAAGATCAGACCATTATTGGAACTTTCAATATGGACCCACGCTCTAAAAATATAAATTCTGAAATCATATTTATCTGTGATGATCAGCCGGAGTTAGCCGCCGCCGTGCGCCAGAGCATTTATGAGAGAACTTCCCATTCCGCTACAATTACTCCAGAGGGACAGCTGAATTGGCCACCTTCGCTTGCGCACAAGAGCTCTGATTTACTATTTGAAATTCATACGAAGGATAAAGTTCTTTTCCATTTGATGGGCTTACCCGCTTCAATGATGGATTTTCTATTATAGAGGCTTGTTCTTTTAAACGGTCTCTCCACCTAAACGGCTAAAGTCGACATCTGTCCTGAGATTCTTTATTTAGGATGAATGTCTTGTTAGGTTACGAATGTGATGCAGATCAACCGTTTACAGGCAAAAAAAAGATATTATTCAAATAGTAATTATTCCAGATTTTTACAGCGTTTCTATTATTATCATGTCATAACTATAGCCAATAAAATATCAAGAGAGAACATATTATGAATACAAAACGAC
>CBDUOW010000287.1:0-2808 GCA_965368945.1 uncultured Gammaproteobacteria bacterium | reverse complement strand
TCTTCATAAGGGAACATTTCTGTCGGACAGGTCCAGATTTCCTGGGCGTCATCGCCGGCCAGTTCGCAGTCGACCTCGTTGGCCATTTCCATGACGTTCATCACCCGACGTACCTGACGCTGGCTGGCGGGTACGTATTCGGTTTCCACCGTCCAGTCGAATTCTTCAAACTCCCACACAAAACGGTTGTCGTCACGGTAAGGAATTCGAATGCGTTCAAGTATGCGTAAACTGGGAACTTCTTTTCGTTCTGAAAAAATATTGAACAGTTCCATGCCCATGTGCCAGGAAAAATTATTGTCGTCCTGGTTGGCTTCGATCTCATTATTGAACTTATCCACGAACATGGTTAGTTGCTCATCATCAATAGTGGCTTCATGATTACTGTCCAGCAACATGACCGCAATGTGTTCCAGGATTTTTAAAGTCGGATGTTCCGGTTCTTCATCTTTGTCAGCTAACTTCAGAAGACTAAGCCACAGTTTCTGTAATCCCGGGAAATCATTACTGGCTTTGTACTCAACCCGAGCATCTTCCATAAAACCAATGAAGAACATCTGTGCTGGACTTAATTGCTCTGCAGAGATGGCTTCAGTAGCGTAGCACATGTGTGCAGCCATGTGAGCTGCAGTAGCACGGTATAGTTCAAGACCAGGAATTTTTTCCAAGCCTTCGCCTCTATCGACGTCATCAACGGCATCTGGCATGTGCAGGATACGATGTTCGATATAAGGACGAAAATCCGTATAGTCCGCACCAGTGGGTCGCAGGAAGAAGTCACGACCCCAAAGGGCACGCAGGTAAAAGTTGAGCTTGCGTTGTACCTTGATGAACAGCACGCCGCGACGCTCTTTCTGCAGCATGGCCTGTGAGTCAGCCGACTCGAGATTAAAATAGGTGGTCAGGTTGTCAAAGTCGCGGCGATAGGCCTGGGCGCCAAAGTTGGCCCAGCGGCGTAATCCACTTAAAGTCAATTTGTCCAGCAGTTCGTCAATATGATTTAGCATTGGACGCAGGCCACGAGCTGCCGTTGAAGCAAATTGATGAATAAATGTTAAATAACCACGGAGTAACTGGGCATCACCCAGGTGACGCGCAGCCGAAGGCAGGCTGCTGAAAAGTAATCCAATAACTTCGCCTGAAGTCATGGAAGACAGTTTCATGGCCGCGGTAACACAGTCTTCGATAATATCTTCACCGCATTCTTTCACGACCAGGGGCATTTCCTGGATATAGGTTATGACCAGATCACTGCCGCGTCCCAGGTTGCACATGGCCTTGGTGCCGTCCATATAGGTTTCAAGGCCAGCAGGCGACATGATGCGAGCCGCTTCATGGAAGGTGCCCTCCAGCACATCACGAATGGCAGGTACGTCCTGTAGAAATTCTTCGTAATCTTCGAGTTTGATGCTCATAGATAAATGACCTTTCACGCGAAAACGCGAAGGTCGCAAAGAGGCACAGGTTAACTAACCTTATCTTAAAGCTTGGCGTCTTTGCGACTTTGCATCATCGCTTTAAAAATTTATCCAAAGAACGTCTGTACTGCCGCGTCCAGCGTATCACGCATATCCGGATCATCTGTCAATGGCGTTACCATGGTCATGCTGCATGCAGCCTGTGCATCAATACCTTTGTTAATCAGTTGGCCTGCGTAAACCAGCAGACGGGTAGAAATACCTTCGTCCAGGCCATGGCCTTTGAGGTTACGGGCACGGTGTGCAATCTGTACCAGTTTGCCAGCCGTGTCAGTATCGATACCTGATTCTTTGGCAACGATAGCTTTTTCAGTTTCTTCAGCTGGATAATCGAAGTCCAGGGCGCCAAAACGCTGTTTAGTGGATTGTTTCAGATCTTTCATCAAACTTTGATAGCCAGGGTTGTACGAAATAACCAGCTGGAAGTCCGGGTGGGCTTCAATCAGTTCACCTTTTTTATCAAGCGGTAAAGTACGACGGTGATCCGTTAATGGGTGAATAACAACGGTGGTATCCTGGCGAGCTTCAACCACTTCATCGAGGTAGCAGATGGCGCCCATACGTGCGGCTGTGGCCAGGGGGCCGTCCTGCCATTTGGTACCGTCCTTGTCCAACAGGAAACGACCGACCAGATCTGACGCGGTCATATCTTCGTTACAAGCAACGGTGATGAGTGGACGACCCAGTTTATAAGCCATGTATTCAACAAAACGTGATTTCCCACAGCCGGTTGGGCCTTTTAACATCATTGGCATACGTGCGTTATAGGCTGCTTCGTAGAGCTCAATTTCGTTGGCTACAGGCTCAAAGTAAGGTTCATCTTTTATGATGTATTGTTTTGGATCTACAGTAATATCAGACATGACACACCCTCTGTGAATTTCCTATTGCTAATTCAATTCGCGTTAAATTTAATATTAAACTTCGTCACCGGTTTCAATATCACCACTCCAGCCGGCAGCCTTGGCTTTTTCAACGGCTTGACCGTGTATTTTCTGGTGACGTTCAAACAGATCTTTTGGCAATTGGCTGACTAAACAACCATATTTATCCCACTCGGCATTAACCTTATCAAATAAAGCGTCAATCCCGGCTAGGTTCCAGCCTTCACAGGTTTCTGTTTCTTCTATTAAACCAAATACCCAGGCATCACGAATAATCTTACCGATGGCGGTCATACCACCATACAATTCATTATCAATACCGACATAACGCTGGTCTTTTTTAGACATTTGGATTTCATCTTCGTAATGTTTATTTACTACTTACAACATGTATTGCTTGTTGTATTAAAAAAGCCCCTGACCGCAACGAGTCGGGCAGGGGCTTT
>CBDUOW010000286.1:0-2817 GCA_965368945.1 uncultured Gammaproteobacteria bacterium | reverse complement strand
GGTATCGTGGGCCGGACCCTGACAGCACAACATATGCTGCTCATTGGTCAGGCCCTGGGGAGTGAAGCAGTGTCCCGCGGTTTAACAACGATTGCCTTTGCCCGTGATGGTCGTCTCTCCGGGCCGGAACTGGGGCAGGCTTTGGTTAAAGGTCTGGTTTCAACCGGGATCAACGTACTTGATGTTGGAATGGTGCCGACTCCGGTTCTGTATTTTGCTGCCGCTGAACTCGCTGAGGGTAGCGGTGTGATGCTGACCGGCAGTCATAATCCCGCTGACTACAATGGTGTCAAGATGGTATTGGGCGATGAAACGCTGGCAGATGATAGTATCCAGGCCCTTAAAACACGTATCGATAATAAAGATTTTGTTAAGGGTAGTGGCAAATACCAGACTAATCCATTGAGTGATCAATATATTAAACGTGTTGCGGCTGATATCAAGTTAGCGCGCGGACTCAAAATAGTGGTGGATAGCGGCAATGGTGTGGCCGGTGGACTGGCGCCAAAATTGTATCGCGCCCTCGGTTGTGAAGTGGTTGAGCTTTACAGCGAGGTAGATGGCAGCTTCCCCAATCATCATCCTGATCCCAGTCAACCGAAGAACCTGCGTGATTTAATTGAAATGGTCCGGAGTACTAATGCTGACATTGGGCTGGCATTTGATGGTGACGGAGATCGGCTTGGGGTAGTGAGTCCCGATGGTGGTGTGATTTGGCCGGACCGCCTGATGATTTTATTTGCAACGGATGTCCTGTCCCGTAATCCGAGCGCGCAGATCATTTTTGATATTAAGTGCAGTAATAATCTTGCCCGGGCTATCTGGGAGAAAGGTGGCGAACCGGTTATGTGGAAGACCGGGCACTCGCTCATTAAAGCCAAGATGAAACAATCAGGCGCGCTATTGGCCGGCGAAATGAGTGGTCATATCTTCTTTAAGGAACGCTGGTACGGATTCGATGACGCCCTGTACGCAGGTGCTCGCTTGCTGGAAATCATTGCGGCGGATAATCGTAAACCGCAGCAGATATTCAGCAGCTTGCCTGACGCAGTTAATACACCGGAACTCCGGGTTGATATGCAGGAAGGTGAACAGCAACGATTTATGGATGAATTGATGGGCCAGGCCGATTTCCCCGATGCGAATGTGATCATGATTGATGGTATTCGGGCGGACTTTGAAAATGGATGGGGCCTGGTGAGAGCGTCGAACACCACGCCAAGCCTGATCCTGCGATTCGAGGGACGAGACAAGCAAGCATTGGCAGAAATCCAGGAGAAGTTCCGGGCAATCATGTTGGAGGTTGATCCCAATCTGCAATTGCCTTTCTGAACATGTAGTATCATGCTCAGGTTTGCCGGTTCATAAACTATTGCTGCTATGTCGATAAAACCTTCTGCTGCCCATAATATTGCCAAGGTTCTGGCCGAGGCATTGCCCTATATTCAGCGCTTCCATGGCAAGACCATGGTCATTAAATATGGTGGCAACGCCATGGTTGATGACAAACTGAAACGGGGTTTTGCCCGGGATATCGTCCTGATGAAACTGGTTGGGATGAATCCCGTTGTCGTCCATGGTGGTGGGCCACAAATCGGCAGCATGCTGGAGCAGGTCGGTAAGAAAACCCATTTTGTTGATGGCATGCGTGTTACCGACTCTGAGACCATGGATGTGGTGGAAATGGTATTGGGAGGATTGGTTAACAAGGAAATCGTAAACCTTATTAACCAGCATGGCGGACATGCGGTGGGGCTGACGGGTAAGGACGGGGATTTGATTCATGCCCGCAAATTGACCTTCCAACGCCACAACCCGGAAATGAATGCGCCCGAGATCGTGGATATTGGTCATGTAGGCGAGGTGGCGAGTATCGATCCGGCGATCATTAATATGTTGGTTAAAGGTAACTTTATCCCGGTCATCGCGCCGATTGGAGTGGGCGAAGATGGCCAGTCCTACAACATCAACGCCGATTTGGTGGCGGGTAAGCTGGCTATGACGTTGGAAGCGGAAAAGCTGATATTGCTGACCAATACCGCGGGGGTGCTGGACAGGGAAGGCAAATTACTCACCGGCTTAAAAGCAAACCGGGTAGAAGAACTAATCAAAGATGGCACTATTCATGGCGGCATGATGCCGAAGATTAATTGTGCCCTCGATGCCGTACATAGTGGCGTGAATACCGTGCAGATTATCGATGGGCGGGTTGAACATGCTGTTTTACTGGAGGTATTAACTGACGCGGGTGTTGGTACTCTCATCAAACGTTAAGCCTATGAGTGAAGCAGGCAAAAAAATATCACGTCGTCAGCAAATTCTTGAGACCCTTGCGCAGGAACTGGAGAAGAGCCCCGGCGAGCGGATCACGACTGCCGGTCTGGCGCGAGCAGTGGGCGTATCGGAAGCTGCGCTGTATCGTCATTTCCCCAGCAAGGCCAAGATGTTCGAAGCCTTGATCGAGTTCATTGAAGACTCTGTTTTCGGACTGACCAACCGCATTCTGGAAGAAGAACAAAACTGTACGTCGCGCTGCGAGAAAATATTAATGTTGGTGTTGGGGTTTGCCGAACGCAATCCTGGTTTGAGTCGACTTTTGGTGGGAGATGTGCTGGTAGGCGAGACCGAGCGCTTACGCACGCGCATCGGCCAGTTTTACGAACGCCTGGAAACCCAGCTCAAACAAGTCCTGCGTGAAGGAGAGATGAACGGGGAACTGGTTGCAACTTTACCGGTTGCCCCAACAGCGAATCTGTTACTTTCGGTGGCTGAAGGACGTATTAATCAATTCGTGCGCAGTGGCTATCGGCGCAGCCC
>CBDUOW010000285.1:0-2818 GCA_965368945.1 uncultured Gammaproteobacteria bacterium | reverse complement strand
CGAAGATTATCCAGCCATGAGATCAGGCGCAGACTCCAGGCCTGACCGGAGAAAAGATGCTTGAACCCACCTGCCTGTACCTGAGGCGGAAGCTGTTCAATGCTCAGTAAGGCGTCTTTGGGTAAAAGTGTGTCCGCATGAAGAAACACTAACCATTCACCGTTAGCATGTTGGGCGCCGGCATTCATCTGGCTGGCACGACCGGTGGCGGCGCTCAGTAGTTGAAT
Organism: uncultured Gammaproteobacteria bacterium; assembly: GCA_965368945.1. Taxonomy (GTDB): domain Bacteria; phylum Pseudomonadota; class Gammaproteobacteria; order UBA6429; family Thiohalophilaceae; genus JAHEIJ01. The sequence continues at coordinate 2,591 of CBDUOW010000285.1, read as the reverse complement.
GCGACTATCCTGCCTGACAATATCCAGAGTGCTATCAGTGCTGCCCCCATCAACAACAATGACCTCAAACTTGCCGGTTTGAGAAAAAACATGCTGCAAGGTTGCGGGCAGGGCGCGTTCTTCATTCAGTACGGGAATGATGATGGAAATCATGGCTCTCTAAGGCTTAAGGCATCCCTGCCCAGTGACATCGTATAAATGCGATGCGGTCTTACTGTTACCAATAGGCCAGCAAGCGGTCCTTCTCGACCTTGTGCTCAAAGCGGCGCAGCGGACGCTTGCCCTTGGCGATACATTCCCCGCTTTCGATATCGAAGGCCCACTCATGCTTGGGGCAGGTGAGGGTCTTGCCTTCCAGGGAGAGGGGAATATCAGTCTCCTGATGGGGGCAGCGGCTATCATACACGGTGATATCATCGCCTTTACGGTAGGTGAACAGGTGTCGCCCATCGACCTCGAAACAGTCCGCTTTGTCCTGAGGAATATCCGCCACGGCGGCCACATCGTGCCAGTCGGGCTTGGCGTCGAGATTTTCCGGGCGGAATTCCGGAATATCCATATCCAGCAGGATCTCGGTAGCCCAGACGATTTTCGCCAGGCCCAGAACGGGAAATGACATCAGCAGGGCATCGATCACCTCGTTCGGACTGGCGCCGTTCCGCAGCGCCCGGGTCAGGTACTGGCGGAAGCCGCCCTCGGTCTGTACCGCGACCTTGGTAATCACGGAGATCAGGTCCCGCGTGCGCGTGTCCAGGTGACTGCCTGACTTCTTCAGAAATGAGAAGTAGTCCGTCATCGCATCCGGACGGGCCTTGATTAGATAATTCAGTGCATCACTCATTACTGTTACTCCACTTGGAAGGAATTATTCCGAATCTGATTAGTAAAGTCCGTAATTTAGCGCATTCGGAACAAGAAAAGCAGTATCACATAATAGATAAACACAGAAAATAGAGTCAGAGATCAATTGTTTCCCATATAATGCTGGAAAATATTTCTTAGCCCCTGATTCCCTTATTGCCCATGAGTGAATTTAAAATAGTTACAAGCTTTTCCAGTTCTGAGGAAACCGAGGCTGCATTTTACGCTGCCTTTGCAAATTGTGATTTACAGGCAATGGATGTGGTGTGGGCGGATGCCGAAGTGATCTGTATTCATCCCGGTTCTACCGCGTTGGTAGGACGTAAGGTGGTAATGCGAAGCTGGTCCAATATCCTCACGAATGCCGAGCCTCCGAACCTGAAAGTCGAAGTACTCAGCCGCACCGTGAATGATGAACTGGCGGTGCACCTGGTGGAGGAGCATATCACACCGGCGACCGGTTCTTCTGAACCGACTTCAGTTGTACTGGCAACTAATGTTTATTGTTTGGAAGCGGACGGGTGGCGCTTACTGGAACATCATGCCTCCATGCCCAGGCCAACACAAACTACTCATTAATAACTTTTAAAATGATAACTCTATGATTGATACGCTTGAGTCTCCTTACATACACGCGGCAACTGCCGATAATTTTACTTCGCTCGTGCTTGATAACTCGAAGCTGGGGCCGGTGCTTGTCAATTTCTGGTCACGAAAAGCCGGGCCCTGTTTGCGTCAGTACCCCATATTGGACAAGATGATTCATCACTATGAGGGGCGCGTATTACTCGTCAATATTGATACGGAAAGTGATCATAAAATTTCCAGGGAATACGGTATTACTAGTGTACCGACACTAAAACTTTTTCGTGATGGGCAAGTTGTTAAGACCTGGCATGGATTTCAGTCTGAAGAGGATTTAGCCAAAGTCCTGGATATTTATGTCGCCCGGGAATCTGATCAAACCCTGGCGCAAGCTATTCATTTGTATTCGGAAGGCAAGTCAGTTGAGGCCTACGAGATGATTGCAGAGGCAATTGTCAGTGACCCGGTTAATCCACGTTTGCCGCTAACGATATGTAAATTACTGAAGCATGAAGAACGTTATGAAGAGGCACTGAAGTTAATTGATACTTTGCCGGATGACATTCGAAATAATCACGAAATCGATCAGATTTACGACTTACTTGGTTTTCATCTGGATGTCGACCCGTCTAATGAAATGAGCGCGATTATCACACGAGTTGAATCATACCCAGATGACATCGAGGCCAGGCAACAACTTGTCGCCTGGTATGTGATCCAGCAAAAGTTCGAAGAGGCGTTAAATGAACTTGTAAAGCTAATGGATATTGAACCCGGCTATAACGATAATTATGCGCAAAAGGCGATGCTTAAGATATTTAATATATTGGGACCTGAAAATACGCTTGTGACACAATTCAGACCCAATTTGAAGCGCTATACGCATTAATACCAACCATTTGAATTGAAGAGAAATAATGTCGCCGGGCTCACATTCTACTGGCAGCTGGAAAATCGAGAACAGCGTCACAGTGTCAAGTCACAAAATAACACACAGTTTCTATCAAGAATCGGCAGGGAAGCTAAACTGAATATAGGTCATACCCTAGAGTGCGCCTTATGCCAGCAACAAATATAAAACCTGCAGAACGTAAATATGAGTTCGAGCAGCAGTTAACCAATGCGATCAACCACCGCCGCAGGCT
>CBDUOW010000284.1:0-2858 GCA_965368945.1 uncultured Gammaproteobacteria bacterium | reverse complement strand
TGCATGGCAGCCAGTTCATCGTCCGGGCGGAAACGGCCGGTCTTATCGAGTAGCTTGAGGCCGTTGATGTTCAACGCGCCGGGGATATGACCGGGACGTGCGTAGATGGTCATTTCGCCGCGATAAAATTCCTCAGGCAGGGTGTCGATGAGGCAGACGGCGTCATCATCAAGACTGGCAAGCACCTCATCCCGGTCCGCGATCAGCTCCGGTCGGGGTGCGGGGGTTAACTGTTTCGCCGGCCGGCTGACAGGCTCGATAGACAGGGGTCGACCTTCCGCCGCCCAGGCGCCGAGTCCCCCGTCGAGAATCGCTGCCCGGTCGAAGCCGACCCAGCGCAGCATCCACCAGACGCGGGCGGCCCACGCCGTATAATTCGTATCGTAAAGCACCACACGAGAATCATCACCCACACCCAGAGCCCCCATCGCGGCACAGAACTGCTCAGGCGTCGGTACCGCAAACTCGATCGGGCTGGTGTTATCGGAAAGATCACCCTTGAGATCAGCAAATCCCGCATTCGGAATATGACCAACATCAAAATCAGGCCGCCCACTGACATTATGAAAACTACCGTCTTCATGCGGTATGGTGCAGACAGTGCAGTCGAGCAATACCAGATCCGGATCATCGAGGTGTTGGCTTAACCACTCAGTGGTTACTAGTGTATCCATCATAACTTCATTGTAAGTTATTAAATCTCCTGTCCTCTTTTCCTCACACAGTTTTGCCCTTAATAACCGCGCCCGAGATTGACCACATTCAGCATCCGCTCACCATTAACGTAGCGGCGCAAGTTTTCGCGAACCACCAACCAGTAGCGTTGCATTTGTCGATCCGAGCTGGCGCTGATGTGCGGTGTGATGATGACGTTCTTTGCCTGCCAGAGTGGATGGTCTGGGGGTAGTGGTTCCGGATCCTGCACATCGAGCGCGGCACCGCCAAGGTGCCCCGTATTCAGCGCCTCGATCAAGTCCGCCGTCACCACGCTCTTGCCTCGACCGACGTTAATATAATACGCCCCCGGTTTCATGCTGCGGAAAAATCGGCGATCGAACATGCCCGTGGTCTTCGCTGTCAGCGGCGTGGTGTTGACCACTACATCAGCCTCAGCCGCAAGCTTGTGCAGTTCATTGGGCAGGCCAACATAGTCCACGAAGGCTGGCCCGGTACGGGAAGAATTACGAATCGCGATCACCCGCATGCCCAGGGCATCGGCACGCCAGGCAACTTCGGTCCCGATGCCGCCCAGACCCACAACCAACAGGGTTCGGTCCTGCACCTCCCACATGTCGGTGCGTTTCACCGCCGTGCGGTCCCATTGTTGCGCCCGCTGGCGATCATGATAGACATAGAGTTTACGCGTCAGCATATACATCATCGCCATCACATGTTCAGCGATCCCCGGACCGTAAACCCGTTGCATATTGGTCACCAGTATCGGTCGTTGCTGCGCCAGCGGTGAACGGGTGCATTTATCCACGCCCGCTGAATAGTTGAGAATATAGCGTAACTGCTGGCCGTGCTTCAGATTGTCGTGGTTACAGTAACCGAGCAGCACGTCTGCCCCCTGCAATAACTCAGGGGAGACCTTGCGGGTATTGGCAACGATGATTTCAGCGCCACCGGCCACCTCGCGTAGCCACTCGACGGCGTCGGGTTTGGATTGGACCTGCCGATCCAACATGGTGATGACGATACGCGTCGGTTTACGCCAGTGTGGTGATTGTCGTATTGGTTGCTCGCTCTGTTTCAAGCCGAGTTGCTCGATCAGCCTGGTGGTAGCCGCATCCGGCCCGGCCGTCGCGATAAGGGGGCAAACCAGAAACAACCCGACAAAGGATAGCTGTTTGATATGAATCATAAGGTCTCCTCGACTCATCATCCGGTCATAAAAAACTGCCTTTTAATCCTTTTCTGCCCAATCACGAATTTTACGTTTGAGTTTTTTCTCCACTTTTTCGCAAATCTCATCCCAGTCTTCCTTGTTCTTGGTCGTCTCGTATTCCTGGACGCCCTCTTCATCCTCGGCCCAGTCTTTTAACTTGTGCATGACTTTTATCTCAACTTTTTCGCCTATCTCATCCCATTCCTTGTCACGCTTTTTTCGTGCGACCGATTTACAACTAACGTGACCGCCACCACCCCAGACAAAGATGACCCCCAGCAGGAATCCAAAATCGTACCAGCCGCCGGTATTATTCTTTTCATAGACCATGACCGTGTCATTGAACAGGTGAATGATCAGACTGATAAACGAGATAATCCCATGCCACAAGCCGTACCAGAAACCCGCCGGCGTTTCCGTCGTAAACTGCGCACCCCCTGCCGTACAGGCCGTTAACACGAGCAAAAAAGGGATGAATACAAGCCACTTAAATGGCAGACGATAATATGAATTCATAGCCTACTCCATTTTAATCAAAGTACTCTCTGGCCTCGTTCATTATCACTGGGTCGGCGTCGCCGGCTCTGGAATTGGCGATGAAGAGCGAATACTTTCCGGTAGCAGCGGGTTACAGTTCTTAATGGTTACCTTTCCCTGTAACAGATTACCCTTGGAATATTCACTGAAGTAACAGGTATTCGTGCCGGGATCATAATTTTCGATCCATAAGTGATCCTCTTTCCAGGTCGATGCGATATGGTGTTGTCCCTTGGGAACGGTAATCGACATGACGCCACCATAATGTTTCACGAATAGCTGTTGAAAGTGGAAAAAGTAAGCCCCCCAGCCAATCACCATCGTGACCAATGCACCAATAAATCCAATCTTCCACTGATCCGAACGGCCAAGAAAATACAGAAAAGCGATGGCAATGGCGATAACCATCGCCCAGTAAAAATACGTAATCATT
>CBDUOW010000283.1:0-2864 GCA_965368945.1 uncultured Gammaproteobacteria bacterium | reverse complement strand
GGCCTCGATAAGGGCATTGTCGTCCACGACTGCTCCACGGGCGGTATTGACCACAACTGCGCCATCCGGTAGCAGCGCAATGCGCTCGGCATTGATCAGATGGTGAGTTTCAGGTGTGGCCGGACAATGGATCGAGAGAAAATCGCAATGGGGCAACAGCGCTTCAACACTCTCGTGGTAAATGGCGCCAGCTTCCAGATTGGCAGAAAGCCTGTTGCGTTTGTAATAATGAATCTCCATGTCGAAACCCCGGGCCCGCCTGGCCATAATCTGACCCACTCTGCCTGCGCCCAGAATACCCAGACGCTTGCCGGTAACCTGAATACCCAATTGATAGGTGGCACTCCAGTCCGCCCATGTTTCGGTTCGTATCTCACGTTCACCCTCGTAAGCCCGTCGCGCTGCGCCAAGCATACAAAGCATGGCAATTTCTGCCGTGGCGTCGCTGAGTACTTCCGGGGTATTGGTGACGATGATGCCTCGGGCTCTGGCGGCATCAAGATCGATATGATCATATCCCACGGAGAAACTGCAGATTGCGCGAATACTGTCCGGTAAGCGTTGAATGACCTCAGCAGTGAGTTTCTCTGTGTGGCACGGAATGATTGCATCTGCACCCGCTGCAAGCTCGATAAGCTCTTCGCTGGTGTAAACCTTATCCTCATTATTAAAACGGGCATCGTAATCCTGTTCCAGACGGGCCTCCACGGCTTGAGGAAGCTTACGGGTCACGAGTACAACGGCTTTATCACTCATAGAATCGTGTTGTCCTTCTGAATATCGTAAACACTATTTTCTAATTTTGTTACCGTCCGGTTTATACGCCGAGCTGGACACACCCACTCACATCAAAAAAACCATACTATCAATATTTATATTCAGGATCTGTTTCATAACCAAGCGGTATCATTGGCCCTTTATGTTTCAGGTGAAGTAACCGAACATAAAGTAATTATTGATTATTCCCATTACCATACCTAATGGGCTAATGTTCCACAATACATAATCGTTACCACATTAAGAAAGGTGATTTAGCCAGTACTCCGCAAGCCAACCGGACTTTGCTATCTGGCGCAGGTATTAGAATTTACTAATTAAATAATACATTGAGACCAATTCTGATATTTGCGGGATTGGATTAAATAGAGCATCTAAAATGAGCGAACTTACGCTGAAACAGGCCAACCAGTTGATCGAAGCGGCTCTTTCCATGGCACGCCAGATGAACCTTCCCCCTGTCGCTGTCGCTGTACTCGACAGCGGTGGGCATCTCAAGGTATTGCAACGGGAAGATGGTGTTTCCTTCCTGAGAGTACAGATTTGCCAGGCCAAAGCCTGGGGGGCACTGGGACTTGCCACGGACTCACGCCATATTGCAGAACGTTACGAGAAGGACAATCTTCAACAGGGTTTTATCAATGCGCTCAACGCCATGTCCGGCGGCAGACTGATTCCCCTTCCCGGAGGCGTATTGATACACGATGAATCAGGGCAGATTAAAGGTGCAGTGGGCGTGGCCGGGGCGGCGTCCGACAAAGACGAAGCCTGTGCCGTGGCGGGCATCGAAGCCATCGAAATGAAAGCCGATTTGAGTTAGAAAATATTTTTACATGAGCCGGGCGGATCCGCCGTACTCGATATCAATATTGTCATAGGCGAAGAAGTATGCTCAAAGCAACAGTCAGCCACTGGCAACAACATCACCCAATCCCTGACGCTTAACACTGCTAATTGCAGAGAGACTTAATGCACTCAACGACATACCCACCCCTGCGGCTATCCTGGATGATCTGGGGACTGGGGGCCATATTCTATGTGATCGGTTTCTATCAGCGGGTCGCCCCTGGCGTAATGACCGTAGAACTGATGTCCGATTTCGGACTAACTGCAGTCGCCCTGGGGAATCTGTCCGCCTTCTATTTCTACAGCTATGTCGCGATGCAGATACCTACCGGTGTGCTCGCCGATCACTGGGGTCCGCGACGCCTGCTTACACTGGGCGCCGCAGTCGCCGGCCTCGGTACATTTGCGTTTGCCCTGGCACCTGACGTTTGGTGGGCCAACTTCGGCCGCCTCCTGATAGGTGGGTCGGTCGCGGTTGCCTTTGTCGGCATGCTTAAGCTCGCGGCACACTGGCTGCCCCCCAGACAGTATGCCCTCGCCTCGGGCATGGCACTTTTCTGTGGTGTCATGGGCGCGGTTTTCGCCGGCGTCCCTTTACGTTTGCTGGTCGATGCCTTCGGCTGGCGCCCGGTTATGATGGTCTCCGCCATCGTGACATGTACCGTAGCGGTTGGAATCTGGTGGCTGGTGCGTGACGATCCGAAGGACAAGGGCTACGCCACATATGCATTCACACACGCCGATGATGACACCCGGATTCCCCATAGTGTACTGGCCGGTATCCGCGAGGTATTCCGCTACCGCAACACCTGGCTTCTTTATCTGATTCCAGGTGCAGTCGTTGGCAGTGTGCTCACCTTTGCCGGTCTCTGGGGGGTCCCCTACCTGACCACCCACTATGGCATGGAGAAGACCATGGCCGCCGCGGTTTGTTCTACACTGCTGATTGCCTGGGCGGTGGGCGGCCCGACCTTCGGCTGGCTGTCCGATCACCTGGGTCACCGCAAACCCTTGTATGCCCTCGGTTGTCTGGTCCTGCTGGTAGGTTGGGGCGTGATTCTGCTGCTACCGGCTCTTCCCATCTGGTTATTGGTATTGCTACTGGTCCTGGTTGGCTTTTTCTCAGGCAACATGGTCATCGGCTTTGCCTTCGCCAAAGAATCTGCTCCGGCGCGTCTGGCGGGTACGGCCGCCGGTGTGGTCAACATGGGCGTGATGATGGGTCCCATGCTGCTGCAACC
>CBDUOW010000282.1:0-2882 GCA_965368945.1 uncultured Gammaproteobacteria bacterium | reverse complement strand
CCCTGCCGGGATTTTGTAAGCACGAATCACGGGGAATTGCTTGCCCATGCCCTGAATGGATGGATGACTGTCAAAGCCACTTTCGCGTGATAGTCTGCTTGCTTCTTGTGGAAGATCGATACCCAACATCGTCGGTATTAGACGTATCAGAAATATAATGCCAATACTTCCGAACACATAAGTCACTGCATAGCCAACATTAATACGTGAAATGATCTCTGTTGCACTGCTCCCGGCACTTAAAGAGACTAAACCACTTTTGACCGCATCCTGGGCACCGGCAATTGTAGGCGTACTGGTCAAGGCACCACCGAGAATACCAGCCTGATAACCGGCGTTTAAATCGAAGATCAGCGTAATGGCATAAACCAGTGAAAACGCCGTGACAGTGACAACAACGGCCATGGCAAAATATTTTGCGCCATCTTTAGCTACGACACTAAAAAAACTCGGACCAGCTTGTAAGCCGATTGTGAATATGAAGAGGATAAATCCAAAGGTACCGACCAATTCGTGTATTTTTAATCCGAAGTGGCCTAATATAAGTCCTGCCAACAGGACACCAGTAGTCGAACCAAGCTCAATGCCCGCTATTTTTATCCGCGCCAGCAAATAACCTAACGCAATAACAGCAAAAACCGTCAGCGTAAGATTTTCATTAAGCAAACGATAAAGGTCAACCTGCATTATCACAGGGCCTGTTGTTTAGTCGATCAATAAAGGTAGCTAAACTTTAGTTCAAAGAAAAGACCAGCTTCATGACCTAACTCAATACAGATTAAATAAATCTAAATAGATTACATTTTTTACAAAATTATCAACCCTGATATCAGGAACTATATCGAGGATATAATATTGATTATAAAACGGTATTTAATGTCTGCCCCAAAAGCCACACCAGCAGACGCTTATCAGTGTAGCTGCGTTTAGCCGTTACTTTCTATCCAAAATCACAAAACTATGGGCTAACGGATTCTTCTCGTCCGCGTTATAGTCGATGCGTTCCACCTCGTTCCATTCAGAATAATCCACGACCGGAAACCAGGCATCGCCTTCTATCTTTGAATGCACATAGGTGAGATACAGCCGGTCGGCACGCGGCAGCATTTGCTCATAGAAACTGGCGCCACCGATGACCATCACTTCTTCCACTTCACCGGCTGCCTGCAGCGCTTCTTCAATGGAATGCACTACGATACTGTCTTTGGCCTGATAGGTTTCATGACGCGTGATGATGATATTAACCCGATCCGGTAAGGGCTTGGCGCCAAAGGATTCGAAAGTCTTGCGCCCCATGATAATGGGCTTGCCCAGGGTATGCTGGCGAAACCACTTCATGTCATTCGGCAAACGCCACGGTAGCTGATTTTCAATGCCGATGACTCGTTCATCGGTCATGGCAGCGATCATGGAAATCTTCATGCTTATATGGCCACCGGTGCCTTGATGTGTGGATGGCACTGATAATTCACCAGTTCAAAATCATCAAAGGTGAAGGCGAAGATATCCTTGACCTGCGGGTTGATCTTCATGCTCGGCAGCGGATACATCTCCCTTGAGAGCTGTTCTTCCACTTGTTCCATGTGGTTGGAATACAGATGGGCATCCCCCAGGGTATGTATGAATTCCCCCGCTTCGAGATCACACACTTGCGCCAGCATCATGGTAAACAAGGCATAGGAAGCAATGTTAAACGGCACGCCGAGGAAAATATCCGCGCTGCGCTGATAGAGTTGGCAGGACAGTTTTCCATCGGCCACATAGAACTGGAAAAAGGCATGACAGGGTGCCAACGCCATTTTGTGGTTGGCTACATTGGCCTGGGGGCTGATGCTTTCATCCGGCAGGTCCGCCACATTCCAGGCGGATATGATGATCCTGCGGCTGTTGGGATTAGTCTTTAATTGCTTCACGACCTCACTGATCTGATCGATGCTGCTGCCATCGGGTGCGGGCCAATTACGCCACTGGTGGCCATAGACGGGCCCGAGATCACCCTCTTCAGTCGCCCACTCATCCCAGATGCTTACTCCATTATCGCGCAAATACCGGGTATTGGTATCGCCTTTTAAAAACCACAAGAGTTCGTGAATGATGGAGCGCAGGTGACACTTCTTGGTGGTAACGAGGGGGAAGCCTTCACTTAAGTCAAAGCGCATCTGGTAGCCAAACACGCTGCTGGTGCCGGTGCCGGTCCGGTCGCCCTTGAAGACGCCGTTGTCGCGCACATGCCGCATCAGATCGAGATACTGTTTCACAACTAAACCTTACAATATTAAAACACGTTAATCATACCATGCGCACCCCGGCGACCCGTTGCGCGTCACAACCCTAAAAATACCCCGGCCTTTAAGCCTGCTGCTTTCCCCGGTAAGCCAGTACCAACAAGACAATACCCACCACTAACAGCGGCAAGGACAACAGCATGCCCATGGTGAACCAGCCGAACGCCAGGTAACCCAGATGCGCATCGGGCAGGCGAAAGAATTCCACCAGAAGTCGAAACAGGCTGTAGCCGATCGCAAACACCCCGGACACCGCCATGGTGGGGCGAGGCCTGGACGAGAATACCCAGACGATGACAAACAACACCAGCCCTTCCAGCAAGGCTTCATACAAGGGCGTGGGATGACGGGGTATCGAACCCGCCCCCGGGAAGATCATGCCCCAGGGTAAATCGGTTGGCTTGCCCCACAACTCGGCGTTAATCAGGTTACCGATGCGTCCCGCGCCCAGCCCCAGGGGAATCATCGGCGCGGCGAAATCCACGATGTTCCAGTACCCCTTGTGGTATTTACGGTTGAACCACCACAGGGCCAGCAGCACTCCGAGCAGGCCGCCATGGAAGGACATGCCACCCTGCCACACCCGCAACAGCATCA
>CBDUOW010000281.1:0-2882 GCA_965368945.1 uncultured Gammaproteobacteria bacterium | reverse complement strand
GGCGGCACGCCGGTCAATTTACCCGGCAGCGAGCTCTATACCTCATTGCAATCAGGTGCGATAGATGCAACAGAATGGGTTGGGCCCTATAACGATCTGGCTTTCGGTCTTTATAAGGCTGCCAGGTATTATTATTACCCCGGTTGGCATGAGCCTGGCTCCACCCTGGAAGCGATGATCAACAAGGATGCATTCAGTAAATTACCCAAAGATCTGCAAAGTATCGTATTGAATGCCTGCAAAGTGGTGAATCAGGACATGCTGGCCGAATATACGGCCCGCAATAATGCCGCATTACACACCTTGGTGAATAAGCACAAAGTCGATCTTCGCCAATTTCCCGATGATGTGTTGGCAAAGCTGCGTCAGTTGTCGGATGAAGTGGTTGCCGAAGTTGCGGCCAAAGATAAATTGACCAAAGAAGTATATGAATCATTCCGAACCTTCCGTGATCAGGTCATGGAATGGCATAAAGTTTCAGAACAGTCTTACATGCGTGCCAGAGAACTGTAAGCCAGAGCAATTAGTAACGAAATAGCTATACTATATATTAATCAAGCTGCCCCGGTGTTAGCCGAGCAAATAATTCCTGCTTGCAGGAGTTATCTCTTTTTCCAAAGACAATTCTCAACTAGGTAATTGTCCATGTCCTGGTTGGCTAATAAAAAACTGAAACGATCCGTAATTGCTTTCCTGGCAACAGTGATCACCCTTGCTGTTCTGGTGGCATTGTTACCCTATGGACTCAAGTGGGGGATTACCTCCTGGCTTGAAGACCAGGGGGTGGAGGCGGAAATCGAGGCCATCAAGCTCAAGCTGTACGACGGGATTGTCCAGATCAAGGCGGCAAAGGGTAGCAATTCAGCGGGTGATGGTTTTGAAATCGGTGAGGCAGCGATTCATGTCGCCTGGAAGCCGCTGTGGGACAAGCACCTTGCAATCACCAAAATAAGCTTCAAGCATTTCAAGCTGGATGTTGTTGAAACCCGTGACGGCGTGTTATCTGTCGGTGGTGTTGCATTGCTGTCAGAGGGCGTAAAACCACAAGAACAGGAAGCACAGCGCCATCCCGAAGAAAATCCCTGGCGTATCGTGCTGGGTGAGGTCGAGCTTGCTGATATCCAGCTGTGCCACCGGATTGTGGGCCAGAAGATTGCGGCCAGCAAGAGTGAACCAGAACCAGCAGCTGAAGCGCCAACAGAGGCCGAGCCAATTACCGTTAGCAATGAAGAGGAAATTCTACGTCAGAATGCCTGTCTACAACTGGAAGAAATGCAGTGGCAGGGCGAGGTGATTTATCCGGCTAGTAAAGTGGGAACCGCTCAGGAGGATATTCCTTTACACGTCAACGGTAACCTTGAACTTAAGCAACTGGACATCGATGATCTTAAACGTAAGCGCGAGTATCTCGGCTTTAAGTCCTTGAGTCTTGAAAACGTACAGTTGGCTGGCCTGCAGGACATCACGATCCAGAAACTGCGACTTCAGGAAATCCGCGCACTCATAGAGGGCGCCTCTGGGGCATCGCAACGTAGCGGCGATGAAATAGTTACGCTTAAAGCGTTATTTGTTTCACCACTTAACATCAAAAACCTGAGCGCGATCGAAGTCGGGTTGCTGAATTTTGTTGGCCCGGATGTTCAGGTGCAGCGTGGAGAATCCGGGTCCTGGCGCATCAAGGACTGGTTGCCGGAAAAACAAACGATTGATTCGGCAAAGGGCAAACAGCCTGCGCGGCAACTGCAGCTAAAGATCAAAGAACTGAACTTTACGGAAAACGGCCATGCGGTGTTTTACGATGCCAGTCTTGACCCGCCTTTCAGGTTAGAAGCAAAGACCATCAATATCAAAGTCCTGGACATTGATAATACGCAACCCAATAAGAAAAGTCCGGCCGCTGTCGATCTCATCATCGGTAAACACGGCGCGATTCACCTGGAAGGCCATACGGTGGTATTCGCCAAACGACCGACGTTTGATTTATCCGGCTCGGTAAAGGGACTGGATTTACGTCCCACCACTTCCTATACGAATCGTTATATCGGGCACCGTATCAAGCATGGCCAACTGGATATGGATCTCAAGTTGAAAGCCGATAACGGAGTACTGGACTCGGTGCTCAACTTGCAACTCTACAAATTCGAGCTGGAAGCACTGAGCCCGGAAGATCAAAAAGAACTTGATTCCAGCATGGGCTTGCCGGTGAATACGGCTCTGGCTTTATTGCGCGATAAAGATGGTGCGATTCGGCTTAAACTACCCATCACCGGGGATATTAATAATCCTGATTTTGATCCCTCCGATGCAATATTCCAAGCCATGTCGAAGTCGCTGACCACAGCAGTAATTAACTATTACACGCCGTTTGGATTGGTGACGGCTACTGGGATGGTGCTCGATCTGACGACCGCCTTACAGTTTGATCCCGTCATATTTGAAACCGGTAAAGGTGAACTGGAGCCGTCACACCCCGCGTATCTTGACAACCTGGCCAAATTGCTAAACGAACGGCCGGGAGTGCGTCTGATACTGTGTGGCCGGGTAAACCTGGCAGATCATCAAGTTTTGTTCCCATTCAGGAAAGCCCGGCCACAGGCGCAACCCCCAACCGACAAAGATGCCACCGCACCGCCAGCGCGCAAACTCACGCCGCAGGAGCAACAGGCCTTGGTGAATCTGGCTATGCAACGTGCCGAAGGGATAAAAGATTATTTAATCCAGGCAGGCAAGGTATCGGCGGACAGACTGATTCTTTGCGACCCGGTGGTTGAGCTGCAAGTGGAATACATTTCGGGTGTCGAGATAGCCCTCTAGGTCGCAGTCAGACGAGCTCAAACCGTTTTACGATGACCGAAAGGTTTCCATGCCGGGGCGATCACGTT
>CBDUOW010000280.1:0-2886 GCA_965368945.1 uncultured Gammaproteobacteria bacterium | reverse complement strand
GCTGAAAATATTAAACTGGTCGGAATACCTGGATCCTGAGGTGGTTAGTGATTTTGAGAAAAAGTACCAGGTTGAGGTAAAAGAATTTTATTTCGAGTCTGATGAGGATAGAACCAAACAATTGGCACTGACTGATGGTGTTGGTTACGACATCATAGTCAGTGACATGCCTTCTATCAGGCGATATGCAAGACGCGGCTGGCTGGAATTAATAACACCAGAGAAAATATCCAGTTATCGTTACCTGTCTCCACGTTACTTGCAGAGTGAAAATTTAACTGATCAATATGCCGTACCGTTATTATGGGGCACCCTGGGGATTGCTTATCGTAAGGACCTGGTCAAACAACCAATAACAAGCTGGCAACAACTATATAAACCAGCCGATGAACTAAAACATAAAATCGTTCTGATCAGGGATGTAAATGATCTGGTCGGCATGGGCCTCAAGAGCCTTGGATATTCTGCTAACAGCACCATAGTGGAACAATTAGATGAGGTTGAAACATTATTGCTCGCCCAAAAACCGTTTGTAAAATCGTATATCTATATATCAGTAGAAGAAAATTCAGCGCTGTTGAAAGGTGATGTGTGGGCCGCAATGGCTTATAACGGCGATGCTTTGCTGCTTAATGAACTAAATCCAAATATTGAATTTGTTGTGCCACGGGAAGGAGGTAACCTGTGGGTCGATTATTTTTTGATTCTCAAGGCATCAAAAAATAAAGAAATGGCTTATCAATTCCTGGACTTTGTCAACCAACCCGAGATCGCAAAACGAATTGCGGAGTATGCCAGCTGCGCCACGCCTAATGTCGGAGCTGAAAAGCTGTTGCCTTCCGAGTTCAGGAATGACCCGTTGATCTACCCGCCGAAAGATGTCATGGATAAAATGGAAATTTATAAGAAATTGCCTGCCAGGGTTACGAAAAAAAGGAACGGCATCGTAACCAAGATTTACAACTAGGTCAGCCTTAATGAGGCTACAAAGCAAAATCATTTATGCGATTTTGCCGCTGGTAATCGTGCCAATTCTGCTTTTGGGCTGGATAGCATTCTTGCAGATGGAAACGGCATTACTGGAAAGCAAGTACCAGGAAATGCGGGTTCGCTTGCAGCAAATTGAAATGCGATTTGAGTCCCTGGTTGATACGGCAACAGCAAATATTGAGCTCTTTTCTGACTCCCAGCTGCTACATAAGTATGTCTTGCTCGAGAGCGAGGAAGACAGGTACGAGCTCTTGCAGCCTGCCTTGTTGAACTTGTTCGCAGGCTACCAGAAAGCTTATCCTGAATATATTGAAATACGAGTCATTTATCCCGATGGTTATGAGGATACACGTTTTGCAATGGCAGGCATGAAAAACATGATGGACGATGAGTCACAATCATCTCTCTTCAGGACATTAGTTCAAGGCAGTAGTAATTCAACCTGGCTTATTGATACGAATATTGATAATGGCGACAAAGTTATTTATATCGGTAAGAAGATCATTATAAATGACGCAAGCATTGATGTTAGTACCGCAAAGCCAAGGTTAAGAGCCTACCTGGCGTTAACCGTCTCTATGGAAAGTATCAGGGATTTAGTTAGCGAAACTATGATTGGTCAAACCGGAAGAGTATTTGCAACAGATCAGAATGGTCTCGTGCTGTTTTGTAATAGTTCATTGTCCCGTTACGGCGTATATGAAGATAAAGTTCTCGATGGAATAAACAAGATCGAGTTAAACGGTGCCCCGTTGACGGCGGAGGTGGATGGGGAAGTTGTACAGTATATAGGCAGGAAAATGCATGAGGGACTCAATGTGTATGCATTGTTGCCCGAAGCTGAGCTGCAGGACGAAACGCGAAACCTCGGGACTGTAGTTGCCCTTATAACCTTCGCAGCAATATTGATAACTGTCACCTTAACACTGCTGTTCTTGAAAAAAATAATAGTTTCACCGGTAGAGAAATTAAATGTTGCGGTCGGCGAGGTGGGAAAAGGAAAGATGGATATTTCCCTCGATATTAATTCGCGGGATGAAATTGGAGATTTGGCGCATTCTTTCAGGAATATGAGTCGTAACCTGGCAACAACAAATGAGCGTATTAAATATCTTGCCTATCATGATCCATTGACGGGCCTGCCGAATCGCCGGATGTTCCATGAGTATCTTGAGCATGCCTTGTCTGTAGCGATGCGTAATAACACAAGGGTCGCTTTGCTGTTTCTGGATGTAGATAACTTTAAGAATATTAATGATAAGTATGGCCACCAGGCTGGCGATGATTTTCTTGTTGAATTATCAGAGAGGTTCTCATCCATATTGCGGGGCTCTGATTACTTGTCGCATGCAAATCCTACATTTGAATATATTATTGATGCGGTTTCACGGCTTGGTGGAGATGAATTTACTTTTATATTAACCGACCTGACTCAGAAATATGCTGAATCAAAGGTGGCGACACGACTGCTTGATGCGTTGTCTGAACCGATGAAGATGGAAGATCAGAATATTGTAATGACCGGAAGCATCGGGATTACGCTCTACCCGGATGACGCAACAGATGTGGATGCGCTTATCAGGAACGCTGACATTGCCATGTACCATGCCAAGCAAAGAGGTAAAAATAATTATCAATATTACACTCAGTCTATTAATGCTGCATTGCAGGAAAAGCTGATTATTGAGAGCCGCTTACATCAGGCAATGGATAACAACGAAATGAGTCTGCTCTACCAACCCATAGTCAGTGCTGTTACAGGAGAAATAATCGGATGTGAAGCGTTATTGCGCTGGAATAGTCCTGAGCTTGGAATGATATCGCCAACCACGTTTATTCCTATGACCGAAGAAAATGGTTTGATCGTGTCGTTAGGAAATTGGGTTATTGAAGAGG
>CBDUOW010000279.1:0-2902 GCA_965368945.1 uncultured Gammaproteobacteria bacterium | reverse complement strand
ACAACCGGTAACAGGGTGGTAAGCAGAAAATCAGCGATACCGTAGATGGCGAACATGCCGGTTTGCTCCGATGACCAATAGAAATAGTCACGGCCGTAAATTAGTACAAGGAACGGCACGACTACCGCACCGAATAAAAAACTGTCCAGAATGAATGCCAACAGGCGGCGCCAGAAACCTGCGTACTGAATGGATTCAGGGTTCGTCACAGTTTGTAACCGCGGTGCAATGCCACAATTCCGCCGCTGAGATTGAAGTAGTCTACTTTGCCAAAACCGGCCTCTAGCATCATGTCCCTGAGTGTATCCTGATCCGGATGTTTGCGTATGGATTCCGCCAGATAGCGATAGCTATCGGCGTCATCGGTGATCAGTTTGCCAAGCAGCGGTAATATCTTGAAGGAATAGGTATCGTAAATGGGGTTTAGCGGCTTAATGACCGGTTTGGAAAACTCCAGTACCAGCAAGGGACGGCCCGGCTTCAGCACCCGGTACATGGAACGCAGGGCGGCATCCTTGTCGGTGACGTTACGCAGACCAAAAGCGATAGTAATGGCATCGAAATGGTTATCGGGGAATGGCAGGCATTCGGCATTGGCTTGCACATACCGCACATTACCGAGAATACCCTTATCTGTCAGTCGTTCCCGCCCGACCTTGAGCATGGAATCATTAATGTCGGCCAGGGTGACAGAACCCTCCGGTCCGACCAGGCGTGCAAATTTGGCCGCCAGATCGCCGGTACCACCGGCCAGATCCAGCACATGATGGCCGGCCCGCACGCCACTCATTTCAATCGTGTAACGTTTCCAGAGACGATGAATCCCCAATGACATCAGGTCATTCATCACATCGTATTTGTCCGCGACGGAATCAAAAACGCCCGCCACTTTTTTTACTTTTTCCTGGTAAGGAACTTCCTGAAAACCGAAATGGGTGGTTTTGTCTTTCATAGTCATTTGAGGTGTGTCAGTGGCTAATCCCGAATATTACATTATAGATGGATTATCGACACTCCAGTTGATCCTGCTGCGAGATATACCAGGGTGTTGCATTCACTATTATTGCAGATGCTGAGGTTGTGGCCGTTCATGCCCGGCGGCCTTGAGTTTATCCAGATATTCCTGCCACAGGGCTTCCTGATCCTGTCCCAGTTTATAGAGCGTATCCCAGGAATAAATGCCGGTATCGTGATTGTCATCGAAAAATAATTGAACCGCATAGTTGCCGACCTGTTCGATGCGGTCAATGTTGACATCCTGTTTACCGATTTGCAGCACTTCCTGGCCCGGACCATGACCCTGCACCTCAGCGGAAGGAGAATAGACTCGCAAGTATTCGATTGGCAGGTTGAAGCGACTGCCGTCATTGAAGGCGATCTCCAGTACATGGCTCGCCTGATGCAAGTTAATTTCGGTTGGTTTGGGTGAGTCTGACATGGGTCTTCCTTTGGTTTTAATCTTTGCAATGTGCGGCACATGCCGCGAATTAAAGAATATAACGGCTTAAATCTTCATCCTGGGCCAGTCCGGCCAGATTTTCCTCGACATATTCCCGGGTAATCGTGATCTTGGCGCCGCCACAGTCGGCGGCCTCAAAGGAAATATCTTCCAGTAAGCGTTCCAGGATGGTGTGCAGACGGCGGGCACCAATATTCTCCGTGGTTTCGTTCACCTGGTAGGCGACTTCGGCCAGGCGCTGAATGCCTTCCGGTGTGAATTCCAGTCCGACGTCTTCAGTATGCAGCAGGGCGGTATATTGCTTGGTAAGAGAGGCGTCGGGTTCGGTCAGGATTCGTACAAATTCATGAGTGCCGAGCGCATCCAGTTCGACCCGTATCGGGAAGCGACCCTGCAATTCCGGAATTAAATCAGACGGCTTGGCCACATGAAAAGCGCCTGAGGCGATAAACAGAATGTGGTCAGTTTTGATCATGCCATACTTGGTGGATACGGTGGAGCCTTCCACCAGGGGCAGCAGGTCGCGTTGTACTCCCTCACGGGAGACATCGGCGCCACTGGTTTCACCGCGCTTGGCGATCTTGTCCATTTCATCCAGGAAAACGATGCCATTTTGTTCAACGTCTTCCCGGGCCTGTTCCTTCAGATCTTCATCATTCACCAGGCGCGCGGCCTCTTCATCGATCAGCAGTTTACGCGCCTGATGAATGGGTAGTTTACGGCTTTTAACGCGACCACTCCCCAGGTTCTGGAACATACCCTGTAACTGGCTGGTCATTTCTTCCATGCCGGGAGGCGCCATGATCTCGACCCCGACAGCAGGCGTGCTGACCTCGATCTCGATATCCTTATCATCCAGTTCGCCTTCCCGCAGCTTTTTGCGGAATTTCTGCCGGGTGGCCGTTTCCTTGTCGGTATCTACCGCTTCCTCTTCGGAGCCAAAGCCGAAACTGCTGCTGCGAGCCGAAGGCAAGAGGGCATCGAGGAGTCGCTCCTCGGCGGCATCCTCGGCACGGTGGCGCACCTTGTCCATCGCACGCTCGCGGGCCTGCTTGATGCCAACTTCCATTAAATCTCGCACGATCGAGTCAACATCGCGACCCACATAACCCACTTCGGTAAATTTTGTCGCTTCGATCTTGATAAACGGAGCTTGTGCCAGCTTGGCCAGACGACGGGCAATCTCGGTTTTGCCAACCCCGGTGGGGCCGATCATCAGGATGTTTTTCGGGGTAATTTCACCGCGCAGCGGTTCGTCGACACAACGGCGCCGCCAGCGATTCCGCAGGGCGATGGCGACCGCACGTTTGGCGGCAGTCTGGCCGACAATATGTTTGTCCAGTTCCTGGACGATTTCTCGGGGTGTCATGCTGGACATACAGCTCAGATTTCCAGTTCTTCAATTACAAGGTTGTGATTGGTGTAGATGCAGGTGTCGGCGGC
>CBDUOW010000278.1:0-2904 GCA_965368945.1 uncultured Gammaproteobacteria bacterium | reverse complement strand
TATTATTGAGAGGATCGTTCAAGAAACGTTGTACCTGACCAGGATCTGCTTGCTCTAATTCACTTGCCGTGCGGCCTTCCCACTCACCAAATCCTATCTCCATCAGACGGGGTTCGGCTTTAACATCAATCCCGACGCGTTGACCGAGCTCTCGCGCGAAGTCAATACAACGGCTTAAAGTAGAACTGATAATGACATCCCAGGGGCGATGATCACCCACGGCTTCGCGCATTTGAGCCCAGCCTTTATCACTCAAAGGATCATCGATCTGACCCCGGTATTTCCGGCCGCCAACAGGCTCACCATGACGAATCAAATCGATCGTTGTCGTCACCACATTACTCACTGAGTTAACATCCTGGCTGTTAAAAAATGCCGCCCCAGGTAAAATTATCAACCACAATTGGTGTTGCTACCTACCCAGGTAACGGTAACAACTGATTCATTCATAATGGAGGAATGAAACAGGTTTAAAATACCCACCCCGTAAGGGTGAGCAGGGCCAGCGCCGCCAGCCAGACTAACAGAGTACGTTTGACCAGGGCCATGGCCTGGCTTACGCCTTCAAGATCCGGGGTCCCTTCTTCATCATGCGGTTCATGGGAAATCGCGCCAATACCACTTTCGATCAAAAGTGTGTCGCTGTCAGTCTTCCATATCTCGGTGAACGACTTCCACAGACTGACGGTATCCATGAAACTCCCGGCAAGGGCAAATCCGACCACCACAAGGCGAGCTGGCAACCAGCTCATGATGCGATACAGATCGCCGGCTGCCGCTGCATAGCCACTTTCACTATTGGCTAAGTAATTTTTGAGTTCACAACTGAGGCGAAACAGGGCCGCTCCTACCGGACCCAGTAACATAAACCAAAACAGGATCCCAAACAGACGTACATTGGACTGGACCAGGATACCTTCCATCACATGCCGGGTGGCCTCTATGGGGGAACCACTGATATCGTAACCAACGATGCGGGTCGCAATAATTTCCCCTGCCTCATAATCACCCCGCTCAACGGCTACGCTGAACTCCTTGACCTCTTCACCCAAATCGCGCGGCCCCAGGGTATAAATCAGTACTGCGAGACCAAACAGGAAACTGAAAACAGCCGCAACCCCGGCCAGCATGGCATTAAGCAGCCAGACGCCGAAGACCACCGAGCCCACGACCAGAATGACACCCAGTGGACCATCCCGCCAGCTCTGGCCCTCCAGGCGTTTATATAGCGTATCTGAATAACGGGTGAACCAGTTAAAGCGACGCAATTCCTGAATTGGCCGGTAAAAGGCTTCAACCGCAAGGGCAATGAGTATGCTGATAAGGTTCATAATGGGTAAGTCTCCATTTTACCGTTACGAATTTCAAGCTTGTGATTCAATTCCTAACCGCGCCCATTCAAAAGCCGGGCCCGGGTCAGACTTGCGGCCCGCTGCAATATGGCAATGGCCCACAATGTCCTGTTCGCCAATTGCAGGATAACACTCCCGTATCAACTTAATCAGGGTCTGGAGAGTTTTATACTGTACCGGTTCATACGGGATTTCATCCGTCCCTTCCAGCTCGATACCAATGGAAAAGTCATTGCAGCAGGTTCGCCCCTGATGACAGGATTCACCCGCATGCCAGGCACGCTGGCTAAAGGGTACATACTGTACCACCTCACCGTCTCGTCGAATCAACAGATGAGACGAAACCCGCAACTGATAAATATCGCGAAAATAAGGATGAGCCTCGGGATTGAGTTGATTGGTGAAGAATTGATCAATTTCATCCCCCCCGAATTTATTCGGTGGCAGGCTGATACCATGTATCACCAGCAGGGAAATTTCGGACCCTTCAGGTCGTGCATCACAATTGGGTGAGGCTACCTGACGAGCCCCATTTAACAAGCCAGTCACGGGATCAATGCGCCATGTCATGGGGCTTCCCCGGCGGGTGAATCGAGGGCCGTATCCAGGGCTGCCTGTAAATGTGTCAGGCGAGCCTCTGTTTGTAACTCACAATGAAATTCGCCATCCACGAACAGGAACAAGGCCGGTAAGTGAAATAACTCGTATTCATGGCTCAAGGCCATATTCTGCTCGGCATCGACTTGATAAATATTGATATCGTCGCGCTGCTGTAACAATTCACCCAGCAGGCGCTTCCACAGGCGACAGGAAGAACAGCCGGGCTTGGTGAAAAACACAATACTCGGACCCGTGGTCTCCCCCAGCCTGGCATAAAACTCATGATCGTTTAACGGCTGAATTTTGCGGCCAAATAATGAAATTACCTTGCCGCCAGACGATTGAGGCTCAGTCATTCTGAACCATACCGTTCAGGACCATGTCAGTGAAACTGACAATACCAACTACCTTGCGGTTTTCGACCACGGGCGCGCGCGATAAACCAAACTTATCAAACAACCTGGCACAGTAGCGAATATCCATATCCGGATCGATACATATTACCGGCTTGGACATGACTTCATACACATTCACTCGCTCGGGCGCACGGTCGGTCGCCAGGACCAGTTTGGCGATGTCGGAAAGCATGACAATACCGTATTCATCATCGTCATGGCGCTTGTCCACGATCAATGCCTTGGTCTCGATATGCTTCATGGTGGCCAGGGCATCTTTGACGGTCATCATGCCCTGTACGATATCGACCTGGGGCTTCATCACCTCGCGGACGCGAATTACTTTACGATCACTCATAGTTCCTCCTCCACGGCTTCGGTCAAAGAGGCCATCTGGTGGGCTACCCCGATGGCATCCTCTACATCAATCTGGAACGCAATCCCGGTCCCGGGTTTGTTATCGAACTCCCCGGCCCGACATATCTTCTCCAGGATCTTGCGGCTCAAGTGTTCCTCAACCAGCAGCAGGATCACATCGCGTTGGGTTTCCAGGGTCA
>CBDUOW010000277.1:0-2908 GCA_965368945.1 uncultured Gammaproteobacteria bacterium | reverse complement strand
AGAATGATCCCCAGGAGGATCAACACCACCAGAATTTCCAGCAGGGTAAAGCCGACCTGGTTGCGTGGTGTCTGCAAGGTGTAGTCCTTAGCGTGTCCGATTAATCCAGGTTCCAGTTACCGATTTCATCATCGCTGACTTGTTGATCCGGGCCCAGAGAATAAATATCAATCGTTCCGTGTTCGCCTGGATTCAGAAATTGATACGGATTTTGCCAGGGATCCAGTGGGACCTTTTTCAGATAGCCTTCTTCCCGATAGCGTTTCGGTACCGGCGGTGAGGTCGGAATGGTTACCAATGCTTCCAGGCCCTGTTCGGTGGTGGGATAATTAAAGTTATCCAGCTTGTAGAGATCCAGGGCGGTTTCCAGCGCGCGGATATCCTGCTTTGTCTTGGTGATACGCGCTTCTTCCGGTCGGCTCATGATCCTGGGCACCACCACGGCGGCAAGAATACCGAGGATGACGACCACCACCATGATTTCAATCAGGGTGAAGCCTTGTTGGCGATTGCGTCCAGTGGTATTGGCGGGTGTAAATATCACGTGTCTCACTCCTTAAGCAGATAAATTAAATAAACGGTCAGCGTACCAGTTGATTAAGATCGAAAATCGGCAACAGGATGGCCAGCACAATCACCAGTACCACCACACCCATAGTCAGAATCAACAGCGGTTCAAGCAGACCAAACAACGTCGCGATTAGGGTTTGCAGTTCCCGTTCCTGACTGCTGGCGGCATGTTCAAGCATTTTTTCCAGTTCACCGCTGGCTTCACCACCACTGACCAATTGAATCAAGAGTGGCGGGAAATAACCGCTTTGCTCCAGTGATTGCGCCAGGCTGCTGCCTTCACGCACTCGAAAGGCGGCCGTTTCCACCGCATTGTGCATTGGCAGGTTAGTCAGGACTTGTGCTGCGATCTGCATGGCTTCCAATAACGGCACATTACTGGAGCTGAGGATACTGAGGGTACGTGCGAGTCGCGCCGTATTCATACCCCGTATCAGGGTGCCCGCAATCGGTAATCGTAACAGGTAACGGTGGACACGGGTTTTAAACTCAATGTTCTTTAACAGGCGGGTAAACACCCATACCCCGATGACGATCACGATGAGGATAAAAAGAAAATAATTGTTGAGAAAATCACTGGAGGCAATTAAGGCGCGGGTTAACCAGGGAAGACTTTGGCCGGTATTTTCAAACACCTTGACCACTTCCGGGACCACAAAGGCCAACAATGCGGTAACCACACCGATTGCCATTACCGTGAGGATAATCGGATAGAGTAATGCAAGTTGCACCCGCTGCCGTGTTTGCTGCCTGATTTCGGTATAGTCGGCCAGGCGTTCCAGCACCAGGTCCAGGTGACCGGACTGCTCGCCGGCACTCACGGTTGCAATATAGAGTCCATCAAACACATGGGGAAATTGTGCCAGTCCATCCGCGAGGGAGTGACCTTCCAGCACCTGCGCCCGCACCGCCAGAAGTATACTTTTCAAACGGGGCTTATCGGTCTGGCGTGCGACGGTGGTGAGGGCATCGGCCAGTGGCGTACCGGAGCGGACCAGGGTAGCGAGTTGGCGCGTCATCAGGGCGAGGGCGGTGACACTGACACCACGGATAAAATGCTGGTGTGTTTGGCGTTGTTTTTCCTTATGCGCCACTTCCACCACGCGCAGGGGCGTCAGATCCTGTTCGCGAAGTTGCTGGCGGATCTGGCGCGAACTTTCGCCTTCCAGGATGCCTTTCTTTTCGGCGCCCTTGGCGTTCAGGGCGGAATATTCATAGGCTCCCATGCCGGCTATTTCTCCTGCGTAACACGCAGAATTTCCTCAACGCTGGTGTCGCCATTGAGAACCCGCCGCAGTGCATCGGCAAACATACTTGGACGTGTCACGCGCGCATGTGCTTCCATTGCCTGTTCACCATCGCCATTGTGGATCATTTCCCGCAATACGTTATCCACATCGATCAATTCATAGATACCGGTGCGACCGCGATAACCGAGCTTGTTACAGGCTTCACAACCGGTAGGGCGATACAGGGTGGGAGGCGGGGATTGCGTCAAGCCGAGGGTTTCCATTTCCGCTGTGGTGGGTTGGTAGGCTTCTTTACAGTGCGGACACAGGGTACGGACCAGGCGTTGCGCCAGGATGCCGACCATACTGGATGACAACAGAAACGGTTCGACGCCCATGTCACGCAGGCGGGTGATGGCACCAATCGCGGTATTGGTATGCAGGGTGGAGAACACCATGTGGCCGGTCAAACTGGCCTGCACCGCAATGGTCACCGTTTCCAGGTCGCGTATTTCCCCCACCATCACCACATCCGGATCCTGACGCAAAATAGCACGCAAACCGCGTGCAAAGGTCAGTTCGACTTTGGGATTGACCTGGGTCTGGCCGATCCCGTCGAGGTAATACTCGATCGGTTCTTCCACCGTCATGATGTTGCGACTGTGGGTATTGAGGCGACTGAGGATCGCGTACAGGGTGGTGGTTTTGCCCGAACCTGTCGGCCCGGTAACCAGGATAATGCCATGGGGTTTTTGAATCATATGATCCAGTAAGTCGCGGGTTTCGGGATCCATGCCGAGGTGTTCCAGATCCAGACGGCCGGCCTGTTTATCCAGGATACGCATCACCACCCGTTCGCCCTGACCGGAAGGTAAAGTGGAAACACGCACGTCCACGGCGCGACCGGCAATGCGTAAGGAAATGCGGCCGTCCTGTGGTACGCGTTTCTCGGCGATGTCCAGTTTCGCCATGACCTTGACGCGGGAAACGATCAATGGGGCCAGCGCACGTTTGGGTTGCAGCACTTCGCGCAACACCCCATCGACACGAAACCGTACCACCAGGCGTGACTCAAACGGTTCAATATGAATGTCCGACGCATTCTCGCG
>CBDUOW010000276.1:0-2909 GCA_965368945.1 uncultured Gammaproteobacteria bacterium | reverse complement strand
TTTCCGTCGTTCCAACCAGCATCTTGTCATACCAGGGCATAATGAAAACCGCGCGCCGATCCTGGGGCGCTTCAACATAAAACACGCCGGGTGGCGGTGGATTATCGAGCACAATATGCGCTCCCTGCACCAACTCCACCGCAAGGCCGGGCTGAGGTGGCGTGATACCGGCCAACACCTCATTCACCCACGGCCCGCTGGCATTAACAATGACACGAGTGGTGCAACGAACTTCCTCCTCGGCCTGGCGGTACACCACTTCAATCCTGTCTGCCGTCACTTTTGCCGAGACAAAACTTGCCGGACAAGCCAGCTCCGCACCGAGCACTTGGGCCGAATGAATCACCGCACGAGTCAGGGCCTCATCATCCGTCTGCGCATCCCAGAATTGATAAACCGCCAACAAACCGCCTTGCGCAATACCCAGTTGCTGCCATTCCGCTTTCGGCACAGCGCGAAAGCGTGAGGATGCACGCAGCCCGCCCAGCAGGCTGTAGAGCATCAGACCGATCCTGATCAATCCGGACCCACGTCGAGTCGACGAATATACCGGAATATAAAATGGCGTCAGTTTGACCAGTTCCGGCGCAATGCGCACCAGCAGGTCGCGTTCCTGCAGGGTCTTGCGCACCAGGGCATATTGATGGGTCTCCAGATAACGCAGTCCCCCATGGACCAGTTTGCTGGAACGACTTGAGGTGCCCGCCGCTATGGCCTGCTGCTCGATCACCCTGACTCGATAACCGGCAGCTGCCGCGGCCTGGGCCACACCGGCGCCCTGAATGCCGGCGCCAATGATCAGCACATCGAGATCATCACTCAAGCGGGGCTCCTATCTCAGCCATCGCAGACAACATCTCGCCAATGGCAAAGGTTTCCACCAGATTCACTCCACGTTGTAAAAGGTCGTAGCCCTGCCGGGGATCGGTACACTCAAACACCGCCAGCTTGTAACCCCCGCATTCGAGTTCACCCGTGACGGGTAAGCTCTGATAATCGCAAAACAGGTATTCAGGTTTGAGTGCCAATATGGCGGGTTGTTCACGTTGCGCCCAGTCATCGATCACCACGCCGAGGGGATAGTCACTCGTCTGTCGCAGATACTGCATGGCCTCGAGCGAATAGGAAATCAGTGCAGACTGGCTCTTGATAGGCTGCAGTAAGGGTAAGACTTGCTCTACTACTTCCTGAATCCCGAACCGTTCCAGGCTGATGCGTTTCAGTTCAATGAACACCGTCACATCAGGATGCTGCCGCAACAAGGCAACGAGTTCGTGCAGATGGGGGATCGCAATGTCCAGCACATTATCCATATCCCGACTTCGATCGTGAACGCGAAACAGCTGTAATTCGTGCCAGTTATAATCATGCACGGCGCCGTCCTGACCACAAAGCCGTTGCAGGTCACGATCGTGAAACAGCACCGGTTCGGCATCCTGGCTCAATTGCACATCCACCTCCACATAGCGGGCGCCCGCCTGCAAGGCCGCCTCGATGGAAGGCAGGGTATTTTCCGGCAAGCGGGCCGGATAGCCCCGGTGGGCAACGAGATGGTCAGCAAAGTGCATATGTGATGTGCTTTTCTTTTTAGTTTAGAGGATTTTGACACCAAACCCGGCATCTTGTCTGTTTTTTCGAACCTGCGACGCAAGGCTGTTATAATCCGGCGATGTTAAATTCCCAGCTGAATATTGTCCAAATCATCGCTATCGCGATACTGCCTGTTTTATTTGCGATCGTGGTGCATGAAGTTTCACATGGTTGGGTGGCTAAAAAATTTGGGGACAACACTGCCTACATGCTGGGGCGGCTTACACTGAATCCATTCAAGCACATTGATCCGGTAGGCACGGTGCTGGTTCCTCTATTATCACTTGTTTTCTTTAAATTCGTTTTTGGCTGGGCCAAGCCGGTACCCGTCGACTGGCGTAACCTTCGTAATCCACGTCGCGACATGGTTTTAGTAGCCGCCGCTGGTCCTGTCTCCAATCTTCTCATGGCAATCGGTTGGGGATTAATCATTCATCTGGCCGCCTTGTTGCCGAACAGTCTGCTCACTATCAAAGAGCCATTAATATATATGGGCGCGATTGGCATTTTTGCCAATGTTATTTTAATGGTCTTTAACCTGTTACCTATTCCACCACTGGACGGAGGGCGGGTTGCTGTTGGTTTGCTGCCGCCGCGTATTTCCAACCTGCTGAGTCAGCTTGAACCTTATGGTCTGATCATAATTGTGCTATTGCTGGTCAGCGGGTTTTTTGGTGGTTTCATAATGCCGGTTATTTTTCTTGTTATCGGAATCATTGAAATAATTACTGGACTTCCCAAAGACGCAATATTGAGCGTCATGGCCGTTCTATTGCAAGGCGGCCAATAAAGATTCTCCCCAAGGAATGTAAACAAACATAACCATTAATAAACCTTTAATATTCCAGGGTCAGAAAAATTTTCATTTCCGGCGCATCCTGATTAGAATAGGTGCTATTCAAGCCATTTTATACCCGGTAATTCACCACCCACTTATAGCAAAGAGTTGTATTTAAGATGAAATTTGAAGTTCCTTCCATTGGTTATTTTGTTAAGTCCATCATCATCGCCCTGCTGCTGGGTATTATCGGATTCATCCTGTTCCCCTACATGGGCCTGGAAACTCAGCCCGCTCAACGCGTGTTCAGTTATGCCTTACTTGCAGGTGCGCTCGCCGGCGCGGTGATCACTGCAATAAACATAAAGCTGCCTGCTGAGACCCGGACTGAATCTATTTTTGTCGGTAATCTGGCATTTAAAATGCCCGTCCATGCGTTACGTGAGCTGTTTGAGGAATACGGCCAGGTCCATGCGATACGTCTGATGACGGATCGGGTCACCCGCAAACCGCGGGGATTTGGTTTTGTGGAAATGAATCG
>CBDUOW010000275.1:0-2957 GCA_965368945.1 uncultured Gammaproteobacteria bacterium | reverse complement strand
GCGGAACCCGCCAGGGTCCCTTTCAGAAATGATCTGCGTTGCATTTGGTATTCCTCCACGAAAACCGGAAAAGAAATTAAAGGGTGTAAACCCATTCAGTAATAGCATCGATCTCTTTGTTAGAAAGAACTTCGTACTTACCGAATGGAGGCATCATTGAGTGGGGATTTGCTTTAGTGGAATCCCAGATTTGGGCACGCAGTTTCGCCTTGTCAGGGAAGCGCGCCTGCATGGCCACCAGGGGTGGGCCGATGTTGCCCGCAAGATGGGCGCCTTTGTAATCGTGACAGGTAAAGCAGTTACCTTTTTTCCGGTCTTCGGCAATTTTTTTGCCCTGTTCTACAAGTGATTCCGCAACCGCGATGTTGGGTGTCATTGCCATGGCGCCTAACAGCATAGCGACTGAACTGGCGGCAGCGACGATTTTGGCGGGTTTCCGCATGTTCTCCTCCTCGTGTAAAAGAAGCTTAATTGATTAAAATTTTATTTTATTTTATGTGGGGCTATCAGGCTGTAAAGCTGAAAACCCTTGGGCCACTAGCATACAGATTACACCGTATAGTGCAAGTATTGTGATGACGGATTAGCTAATAAGGAGGTGCTAATAGAACAAGCATTTTCCCTATTTTAATAGGGAAAAGTGCATACTCGGTCACCCGCTAGAGGTTATTGCATTACTGAAATTCAGGGTACTTGGAGGGGGTTAATCGCGCATGAATCTGGGAGCTGCCCTGCGGCGGTTATTTCATCCCTTGTTGCAGTAATGCAATTTCTTCCTGGAACTCATTCAAGCGTGCTTCAACGCGTGAGGCGTTATAGAAGTCGAGGGGTTTTTTCTTGAGTGCCAGGGAAAATTGATCGATCGCCTGATGAGTTTGGCCAATGCGATAATAGTATTCTCCCATGGCAATATGTGTATTGGCACTATGGCCCAGTGCGGCTTCAGCTTCGGCGAGCATTTTATAAAAATGGGGATCTTCGGGATTGTGACGTTGATGTTCCGTAATAATCTGCCGGGCCTCATTCGCTTTACCGGCACGGAGCAATGCCTTTGTATAAGCGAGGGTCAATGGGCCATTACCCGGATAGTCGGCCAGCGCCTGTTTGAAGTGGGTGATCGCCTGCGTGTG
The DNA here is from genome assembly GCA_965368945.1 of uncultured Gammaproteobacteria bacterium. Classification (GTDB taxonomy): domain Bacteria; phylum Pseudomonadota; class Gammaproteobacteria; order UBA6429; family Thiohalophilaceae; genus JAHEIJ01. The sequence goes on along the minus strand of CBDUOW010000275.1, from coordinate 1,827 downwards.
CTGGTTGGCCATACTTTCCAGTCGAGCCCGTTCCAGCAGGTAGGCAATTCGGCCCGGATCGGCTGTTAACAAGTCATTGAGTATTTTACGCGCCTGATCAAATTCACCGGTTTCGATAAGACTCAGGGCATAGCCGTATAACTCGGCATCCCGATCCAGGTAGCGACCGGACTTGAGCGTTTTCTCAAAGCCGTTGCGTACAGCTTTCTTGTCCCTGGCGGTGATGACCTGTATACGGGCCCGCATCAGGTAGTAATTCTTGGGGTTCGGGCTGCTGGCACGGCTCATTTGCTCGGCGCGGTTGGTCGCATCCGCAATTCGGGATTCCGTCACCGGGTGAGTGCGTAGAAACTCCGGCGCCTGGGGACCATACAAACGGCTTTCCTTATCCAGCTTCTGGAAGAAAACGGCCATACCATGAGGGTCAAAGCCACTGTCGGCCAGCAGTTGAATCCCGATATAGTCAGCTTCCTTTTCATTGGCGCGGGTAAAATTGATTTGCTGCTGGATGGAGCCTGCCGAAATGGCGGTCAGGGCTGCCTGACCAATCTGGCTGCCCTGTGAACCCAGGATCAGGGCGGCGATCATCGCGGCCAGCACGGGAATATTTGAGCCTTCGGAAAATTCATAGGCCCGCGCATGGTGCCGTTGGGTGACGTGGGAAATTTCATGGGCCAGCACCGAGGCCAGCTCGCTTTCAGAATCACTTGCCAGGAACAAGCCGTAATTGACCCCGATATACCCGCCGGGCAGCGCAAAGGCGTTGATGACCCGGTCATTAATCATGAAAAACTCAAATTGCGGCTGCTGGGTGTCGCTGGTTGAGACCAGTCGATAGGACAGGTGGTTCAGGTAATCATTCAACAAGGGATCATCCAGGATGCCGCCGGCACGGCGAATGTTTCTGACCACGGCCTCGCCGGTACGGCGTTCTTCCTCGGGCGTGACAATCGCGCCGCCGCTTTGGCCGATTTCCGGCAGGGCAATCTGTTGCGCACGGGCAAATCCCGTAAAGCTGAAGGACAGCAGGGTGAGCAACAAAAGGGGAAGGCGAATTCGGTACAGCATCAGATATCTAGGGTTGTCAGGGTTTTATGGTGTTAATGACCATCAAATTGGCGCTTTGGTTCACCCATGCTAACGGAAAGCGGACCTGGCTGCGAGCCCATTGGCAAGGCGTAAATTGTGCGTTCCTTCTCAAAACAGGGCCTGGAACAGGATGGGAAGTGTAACAATTTCTCTCTATAATCGCTCGCCATACTAATACAGGATGTGGGGTTATCCCACCGTTTTCAAGGACAGCCATGTCATATATAGAAGAAATCGAGGTCGCGGAGCTACAACAGCATTTGACGACCGGCGCCGGGAACATTCAGTTAATTGATGTTCGCCACCGGGCGGAGATTATCCGGGGCATGATTCCCGGGGCTGACCGGCTGCCGCTACATCTCATTCCGGAAAATCTCAATCAACTGGCCCGGGACAGGACCCTGGTCCTCTATTGCCAGGTTGGTGCCCATTCCGCCCAGGCCTGCTCCTATTTGGCGAATAACGGCTTCGATAATGTCGTCAGTCTGCGAGGCGGGATCCAGGCCTGGACCAACAGCGGCCTGATGGTCGCCTGATCCTGAAATTTAAGTTTCTGAAAAGTAGGAGTTTCCTTAATAATGGTTGTCATTCCAGCCAAGTTGTCATATAAGTAATGGTTTGTTTGCTAATATGCCGACGAATTTAGAATTTTTCCAACAACCAAACAACTCAAGCTTAAGGAGTAAATTCATGGCTGATTTCGATCAAGAACTCGATGCATCTGGACTGAACTGCCCG
>CBDUOW010000274.1:0-2959 GCA_965368945.1 uncultured Gammaproteobacteria bacterium | reverse complement strand
GTCCCTCGTCCCTGAATAAAGGTGGCAGCTCATACCAGCTACACCCCGGCGCCCGAGTTCACCACTACCGTTGCTCCCTTCCGGGCCTGGCGGGGTTCGCGGCTAATCGTCGCGGGGGAACCAGTACAAGCCGCCATTGACCAAAACGAATGCTAAGCAGCCGCTATCGGCTGCTCCACGGTACTCCACGAAACCTGTAACGGGTTATGGAATTGGCGCTGGAGGCAGGATTCCCCTCAGTTACTACAAAGTATTTTGATTTCAGTGGGTTACAGAAAAATCATCACGACTTTGAGCGCGCTAAAGTATACCAGACTCCACTCCGCAGAAAAGCGGTCCTTCGAATATTCTTTGCCGTTCACGCCTGGGTATCTGTAAACCACTCGCCAGTCAGTCATTGCGGAAGATCGTGTGCTCCATTAAACAGCAAATGAGACCTGCGTCACACTTCAAAACACCCATGTCAACCCAACACTGAAGGCTGCGTTTGTATGACTAAAGATATACGAAATAATTCATAAACACAGGAGTAGCTGTCATGAAAATGAGAACTCTACTTGCGACATGCATAGCAAGCGGTATGCTCGCCGCAACGACCGCCTTTGCCGATCACGCGAGTCCCATGGGCGAAGGTTGGGCCAACATGCCCAACGACATCCATAACACCCGTCTTGAAGATAGTAATGAGGAGTTTATGGACCTGGTGCAAGGAGGCGGTGGCGCGGATTCGGTTAATCGTTATGACGACGATACCACAACAGCGGAACTACCCGCTTCAAGAGCAGAAACCCAAACCACAACTGGAGCCTCATCAGCGGCAAGTATGAGCCGAAGCGTGTCTCGCACTTCCACGCGTTCTTCAGGAGGAACAATGTCCAGGGGCGGAAGACGCTAATGACACTATGCGTAGCCAGCCAAGAATCCTGATTGGCTACGTTCAACATCAACACAAACAAGCAACACTGATTTTTGAATTTATTAGCAATATTTTTTTATTACAACACAGGAAATCATTTATGAAATTTAAGTCTCTGTTAGCCATGTTCATCACCACCGGTGTTTTTTCTACTTCTGCCGTACTGGCAGATCACAATAGCCCGATGGGTGCGGGTACTGCCAACATGCCAAACGACATCCACAATACCCGCATTGAAGATGACAATGAAACCTTTCTGGAACTGGTACAGGGAGGTGGCGGCGCAGATTCAGTAAATCGCTATAGCGATGACACAACAACCACGATGGGTTCAAGCCGACGTACAACTACCAGCAGTATGGGTGGTTCACGCTCGGTATCCGTTAATCGTGGCGGACGTCGCTAAATAATTATACAAGAGGCTTGAGACAGGAGAATCAGATGAAAAAATATTTAACCTTATTAGCGATTGCATTTGTCATTCTCAGCCATCCTGTATACAGCCTGGCCGGCCAGGGAGGCCGCCAGCTAATCCAGGAAGTGAGCGACGTTAGTTTAGACGAGTTATCAGCGCTTGAAATAGAAAATCTGACTTATATGCGCGAAGAAGAAAAACTCGCACGAGATGTCTATCTCACCATGTTTGAGACCTGGGGCTTATCCATTTTTGAGAATATTGCCTCCTCCGAGCAATCACATACTGATGCGGTGGCCAAAATGTTAGACAAGTACAAACTACCCGACCCGGTTGTCGATGACAGAATCGGGATATTCATGAACCAGGAGTTGGCTGACCTGTATGAAACCTTACTGGCACGCGGGTATCAATCATCACTGGAAGCACTTTTCGTTGGCGGTCTTATTGAAGAGGTTGACATGGTTGACCTGAAACGTGCCATCGAAGAGACAGACAATGAAGATATCCGTGAATTATATGAGAGTCTCCTGCGTGGTTCGCGTAACCATTTACGTGCTTTCGTAGGCCAAATCGAAAATCTAGGCATAGTCTATGAAGCCCAGTTTCTCTCCCAGGAAGAGGTGGACGCCATTGTAGATTCGCCAATGGAGCGAAGTGGCGCCAGTCTCAGTTGATGCTCACACTACACTTATTTTTGACAGCTACAGGTGAAACTAATGTATGAGATTCACAAGAACCCGGGTAATGTGCCGGGTAACGTAATTGATAACAGGGTCAGCACTTTTGTTAAACAAGGCCTGGTTAGTCTGTTTGAGAATCTTTTGACAAACGGCAAGCTATCAGCTTTGGAAGCACTTTATGTTGGGGCCGCAATTGAAGAAGTTGATGTGCTTGATCTTAAACAGGCCATTGAAAACACCAACAACGAAGACATGCGCAAGATGTACGAAAACCTGTTATGTGGTTCGCAAAATCATTTGCGCACATACATAAACCAGATTGCCGAGCAAGGTATCTCCTATGAGGCGCAGTTCCTTAGCCAGGATGAAATTGATGCCATTGCAGAGTCACCAATTAAACGCAGCGCTACACTTTGTTGAGGAAAACCATGTTAAATGAATTTGTATCATTCTCCGGACTTGTGTTATTCGTTATTAGCATGAGCATAGTATTTGTCACTACGCTAAACAGAGCCTGATTCCGGCAACGTATACCAGTCAAGCCATATTAAGGGCGACAACTCTGTTTCGCCCTTTATTTTTGGCGACGTAAAGTGCGTCATCACCTCGGGTGATCGCCCGTGCAAGGTCCTCATTGCCTGAAATTTGGGTGCAGCCAATACTTACCGTAACCTGACAGTTCGACTCAGGGTCAATCACTGTTGTTTCAATATAAGCCCTGACTCTTTCTGCAGCGGCTTCTGTCTGAGCCAAATCAGTCTCAGGGAAAAGCACCAGGAACTCATCGCCCCCAAAACGACAAATCAAATCTTCGTCCCGGACCATATCTCGCAATGCGTCCGCAACAAATTTCAGTACTTTGTCACCCACCGCATGTCCATATTGGTCATTGGTTGATTTGAAATTATCAATATCCAGCATTAACAGGCAAACCGACTTGTCACG
>CBDUOW010000273.1:0-2960 GCA_965368945.1 uncultured Gammaproteobacteria bacterium | reverse complement strand
TGGTGAGCCTGTCCCTCACGATTCTCAGCGACCCGGTTGAACGCCTGACCGGGCTTTACCAGAGCCAGTTCCAGTTAAGCGGACTCGATGCCGCATCCACGGGCATGCTGATCGGGACCAGTATTCTGCTCGGCCTGACCGGCTCCTGGCTGGCGGTGGGACGCCACCTGCGGGATATTGAACCGACCTGAATGCCAGCAACGCACCCAAAATTGGGTTAAACTCATTATAACTACAGGGATTTTATCGCTTTTTTAATTTGCCGAATTAACTTGATGACAGAAGAACCGCTCACACGCATCCTTATCGTTGATACTTCAGCTCTGACCCGCGAGATCCTGTCACGCATAATTCGAGATGAACTCGACAACATTCATGTGGCGAGCGCTTCATCCGGCGAAGAAGCGCTACGCATGCTGGACGAACAGCGCTATGACCTGGTCACCACCGCCCTGTTACTGTCCGACATGGATGGCCTGGCTCTGAGCCGGGCCATTCGTGATTCCCACACCAATCACTACACCCCGGTCATCGTAGTCTCGGGGGATGCCGATAGCCGGCTGCTGCGGGAAGGATTTGAAGCCGGGGTCACGGACTATTTCGACAAATCCAACGGCTATAAAGCCTTCGGCGCCTTTATTAAATCATTCATCCAGAGAAACTCGGGGTTGAGCGGACATATCCTGTTCATCGAGGACAGCAAGACTTCCGCAGCGGTAACCTTCGGTGTACTGGAAAAACACGGCCTGACTTACACCCATACCAACTCGGCGGAAAAAGCCTACGAAATGCTGGCCAAGCAACGACTGACACCTCATGACGTTGAACCTTTCGATATGGTGATCAGCGACTTCTACACAATCGGTGAGATGACCGGTGGCGATTTACTGCACGCGATCCGTGCCAAGTTTCACTATTCCCAACAGGAGTTGCCTGTGCTGGTCCTCACCAGTGCGGATGATCAAGAAACCCAGGTCGAAATCTTCCATGCCGGTGCCAACGACTTTGTCGCCAAACCCATCGTGGAAGAAATTCTGCTGGCGCGGGTGCGTGCCCTGCTGCTGATCAAGCACCAGTACGACGCCCTCAAACAGCAAACTGAAAACATGCGTTGGGTTGCCGTCACAGACAGCCTCACTGGAGTGCGTAGCAAGCGTTATCTGGTCGACAACGGTGAGACCTTTCTGCACGCGGAAGCAAACCAGCCGGTGTGGGGGATGATCATCGATATCGATCACTTCAAGAATATCAACGATACCCTGGGACACATTACCGGCGATCATGTCCTGGCCGCCCTGGGTAAAACCCTCAACGAATTTTTTCCTGACGATATGGTGGTGCGTTTTGGTGGCGAGGAATTTAGTGTGCTGGTGGCCCACACCAACGCCGACGAGATGCTGCCACGAGTTGAAAAACTGCGTCGCCACGTCGAAGCCCTGCAACCGGCCGGGGTGGATATCACCATCAGCATCGGGCTGGCCGGCTCCGAGGATCACCCCAACCTGCATGTGAGCGACTTCCTGATGCAAGCCGATAAGGCGCTGTACCTGGCCAAGGAAACCGGTCGCAACCGGGTCTGTCTCGCCACCCCCGAGGGCCCTCGGCTCTCCCCCTGGCATGAAGCCAAGCTCAAACAACTCCCTGCCTGACTCTTAACTTACTGTTTTTTTTAGGCTAATTACCTACCGGGACAGTGAACTTACTACCCTGTTGGCACTCTAACGATGTGAGTGCTAATATTGGTCCACAGAATTAATCGGGGAAACTCATTTATGACTAAGCATCTTCAAATGCAACTGGCTGTACCGACCGGTAATCTGGAATCGTATATTCAGGCATCCCGCACGATTCCGATGCTGAGCGCCGACGAAGAACGTGATCTGGCGACACGGCTGCAGGAACACGATGATCTGGAAGCCGCCCAGCAACTGGTGCTGTCACACCTGCGCTTCGTGATACATGTCGCCCGTGGTTATAGCGGTTATGGCCTGCCCCAGGCTGACTTGATTCAGGAAGGCAACATTGGCCTGATGAAGGCTGTCAAACGTTTCGATCCAACCATGGGCGTGCGTCTGGTCTCGTTTGCCGTTTACTGGATCCGTGCTGAAATCCACGAGTACATCCTGCGTAACTGGCGCATCGTTAAAGTTGCCACCACCAAGGCGCAGCGCAAACTGTTCTTTAATTTGCGCAGCTCCAAAAAACGCCTGGGCTGGTTCAACCATGAAGAAGTGAAACGCGTCGCCGATGATCTCGGTGTGAGACCTCAGGATGTGCTGGAAATGGAGTCCCGCATGAGCGGTCATGACATCACCTTTGATGCGCCCGACGATGATGATGAAAACACGCACACCTTCGCACCGGCCAACTATCTGCAGGACATAAGCCAGGAACCGGCACGGCTTATTGAAGCGGGTGACTCAGCGGATCACAATCACCAGCAATTAACCACCGCGTTGACCAAGCTGGATGATCGCAGCCGCGATATTATTCAGCAACGCTGGTTATCCGAAGACAAGACCACCCTGCATCAACTGGCCGACAAGTACCAGATTTCGGCTGAACGCATTCGTCAGCTGGAAAACAATGCGATCAAGAAACTGAAACTTGCGATGACCTGATTCGGTTATCTCTCGAACTAAAAAGGCCTCTTAACGAGGCCTTTTTTTTGCCTGCAGCAATTGCCCGACTGCTTTCGACAAAGCGGACCTACCAAGTAAGGCAACACCTTGATAATTCTCGGTTTGCACAAATAGCCAGCACACAAAATCCCTGCTAGGATTATGGATAATTTCTGTCTTTTACCGTGTTATACAGATTCTGTCTATTTCCGGAAAATTACAGAATCTGTATAAATCACTGTTAGGCATCCAATATAGCCATGAAGATCAGACACTTTCTTTATAATTCATTCCTAATAGAAAATGGTAAGAACAAAATTGCCATTGACCCGGGACAAT
>CBDUOW010000272.1:0-2960 GCA_965368945.1 uncultured Gammaproteobacteria bacterium | reverse complement strand
TTCTACCTGGACCAGGTCCATTCCACAGATAGGGCAACTACCAGGAACATCACGCACAATCTGCGGATGCATGGGGCAGATGTATTTTGGATCGAGATGCTTCTCTGTATGTTCAATCGCAGTCTCCTGTTTTTCCGCAGAAGGCGGCGCTTTCGATTCCTGCTTGTCGCCACAGGCAGTCAAAACTAATGATAGAAGTATTGTTGTGATATAAATTTTGTATTGTTGCTTCATTTTTTATCTCCTACCAGGTACAACAGTTTTGCCTGTGATTTGGCGTAATCCACTCGCATCCGGAGTGCTTTCAATTCGGTTTCAAATTCCATAATGCGTGCCCGCATCAGGCTGGAGAAGTCGCCTTGATCATTCTGGTAAGCATGCAAAGATGCCTTACTGTTTTCGCGTGCCTTCGCTAATAGCGATTTTTCAAATAACCTGACGCGTTCGCCCAAACGAATCCATTCGGCATTGCTTACTTCCCATGCCTTGGTAAGTTCCCGTATCCGATCTTCACGTGCGTATAACGATGCCTGGTGCTTGAGTTTGTTCGCTGACAAATTCCTATCCTGTCGCTTGCCAGTAAACAGAGGCATATCCATCATTACCATGGCTGAGAGAAAATCAGCCCGTTCCGATCCATTAGGGTTAAAACCGTCACGGAAACCATAGGTCACATCCAGTAACCAGGCAGGCTTATAGGCTTGCCGCGCAATCGCAACATCTTTCTGGCTGGCATCAACCCGCGCCTGTTCAAATTCGAGCAAGGGATGTTGCGCCAGGCGTTCCCGGCTAGTACCTGGATTTGGGATAATTGGTAATAAAGGAAATTGTGTTGTTAATGGTCGATATGCGGCTTGTGGTCCAATTAATTTAGACAATTTCGCTTGTGTCATTTCCAGCATTGTGACTACCTGGGTCTCACGATCATCGAGCAACCCAAGTTCGAGTTCGGCCCGTAAGACATCCTGCTGCTTTCGCCGTCCTACGGCATAAAGAGACTCCGTAACTTTAACTAGCTGTCGGAATAATTTACGATTCTTGTCCACAACATCGACTGCATGTTGCCAATAGTACACATCCAGCCAGTTCATTCGTACTTGTTGGGTAATATTCCGCTGCTGTGCCGTTGCACGAGCTGTTTCGCCTTTGGCATTCACAACCATACGGTCAGACTTTAACTGTAGCGTGTCGCCGCTCGGGAACATCTGTACTACACCCACCTGAATTTGAGTCATGGGTTCCTGATCACGATCAAAGGTATCAGTCGGAAAGTTCATCAATCCAAGCTTCAGTTTGGGATCAGGCAATGTTCCTGCGGCCACAGAACTTTCCTGCAGTGCTTCAGATTTCAAACGGATTTCAGATAGCCTTGGATCCTGCTCAATAGCCAAACCTTCCGCCTCCTGCAGCGAAAGCGATATCCCGTTACTGGCAAATACCAGATTTGAACTCAATAGCATTAAAACTGGAGCTAAAGCACCCAGATATTTGCAACGATGACACAACATTACTTACTCCTTCATGTGCGGTAAAAACCACGCACCAACACCGCCCTGCCATAAAGACAGAACACAACGCCGGGTAAAACGGCTTGGATAATCAGAGAATTAAATTGTCAGACGTACTGACAGGGAGGTCGCAATAGAAGGCTTGAGATAAGACCGTCAGGATTTGTAGTTACGGGAACACTGTGGCTATTTGTTAATAGTTGTGGTTCTTCTGGAAGGATAATCAGACCAAACAGATGGCCGGTTGAAAAACAATCGGAGCAATCGTGACCACAACTACCATTACATTGATGTAAGGTATCACAACAACTTTCGCTGCTATTAGCCTGTGTTGTGCTCTGCTGATGGTCTTGCACCTGATGACAGGGTGGCAAGGCATTGTCGGCAGACTGCTTGCCTGGCGTGGCATAGAGGTTTGAGGCGGGGACAATCATGGCGCACAGCAGCAGCCGTAGCAGCCACTTCCGCACTTTGTTATCTTGTCCAATTCTAAACATCATCAATCTATATGTTTATCAGCCGGTTTACATCATAACTTCATAATTGACAGAAGTATCGGCTATTTGTTTCCTGGCTTCAATAAAAAACCGGGGTTTAGTCCCGGTTTTTTATGATTTTGTTCAGTCATGGAGGCCAACCACAGATTATTACATTGGCTGGATAATGGTGAATGCGCCCCGAATATCGCCTTCCTTAAAGCCTCTGGCCTTGTCACGAGGATAGTTCTGCTTCAGCGCAGCTTCCACATCCGGATCAATCTTGGCACCATGACATTTCAGGCATACCTTACCTGTAGGAATCGCTTTCATGTAACGAAACTGTTTCTTGCCATCGATGGTGACGATTTTACCGAATTCCAGCTTCTTAACTGGTTCCCCGGCAGCTTTGCGCTTTTCAAATTCATTCATCACGTTAATTTCCCAGGCATCCGGCTCGTTTTGGGGATTACGCAATTTGAGGGAGGTACGGGCTACACGCCAGCCGTGTTTTTGGGACATGTCGGCAGCAATTTGTGGTGCCTTGTTCTTGCAAACTTTGATCGCATTGGTCGGGCCACCTTCTTTCATGGCACCTTTCAGCTCTTTTTTCAGCAACACCATGAAATCGCTCACTACGATGCGGCTTTGCTTGCTGCGCGTGTCGATCTCATCCGCCAACGCCACTGAACAAAGACCGAGGGTAATAACACCTGCATAGAAATATTTCATCATCAATACCTCCTGATAATCTGGATATACCTTAATCAATACTAAATTAAAGTTATACTTTATCCGTAGTTTGCCCGTAGCCGGACGAGGAAATCAAGGAAGGTGCCTCGCTCAGGACGAACTCCTTGAAAGCCTCGGCCACGGGGGACAGGCGCTTGCCCTTGCGGTGCACCACGTACCAATGGCGCAATATGGGGAAATCCTCCACATCAAGGATTATCAGACGGCCCGCCTCCAGTTCCAG
>CBDUOW010000271.1:0-2982 GCA_965368945.1 uncultured Gammaproteobacteria bacterium | reverse complement strand
CGTCGGGAATACGACTCCAGGGAAGGAGGAAGTAGAGAAATGCATGGAGCAATTACCGAGCGGCCGAGAGAACCAACGGGATTACTGAAGAAACTCAGATCCTTCTATGCGTATCCTCATTTCTTGATTAACGTCTCCGACGGTAACTCACTGAAAAAGAGCCGGTAGTCTGCAGCGAACTGGCCCATATGCCAGAAACCAAAGCGATGGGCCATGTCGGTGATGGTGATTTCTCCCGGTCTCGCCCTGCTCAAGGCCTTGCGCACGGCATTGAGGCGGACATTCATAAGGTATCGTTTTGGTGAAATACCGAAGTATTCTTTAAATACATATTGCAACGTCCTTTCACTGACACCGGTAATCCGGCACAGATCGTTGACGGTAATGACGTTTTCAGTTGATGACTTGATAAAATCGATTGCCTTTTTCAGCGCAAGATGTCGCGTTCGTAACACAGGCCGTTGGGGTATTCCTTTGGATGCCGCGATTGCGTCCATCATACGACCCGGCAAGGCGCAATCGAGTTCATAAATAAATTCAGACTGGTCAAGCACGGCTGGGTCCAAGGTGGCTGCACTTTTCAGTTGACTCATGTGTTGACGTAAAGCGCGGGCTGTTGAAGGTGTAAGTTCCTGGGTATCGTCGCTATGTCTGATGGCCTTCTCCGGTGCTTGAATACCAAGTGCGTCAGCACTTTTTGTGAGCGTCTCCACGGGTACGGCGAAAGTGAATACCTTGAATCCGGGCTGGGAGACGGCTTCAAAGCCACCACTAGCATCAAACATCAAGAGAGTTTGGTCGGTAACTTTACGGTTGCACCAGGTTACCCCATTGACTCCCTCCTCCAGCAAGCCAAAGGTACGCGTACCAGTGGGTGCACCACCGCGTTGATCGTAGTGGCGGTTAAACCAGGCATAGCTTAACTGGATACCGGCATAGCCGATTTGGGTTATTTCAGCCGGCGACTCACCGGGGTCCAGTTGACGAAAATCGAGGTCCCATGCACGAATATTATCGGCTAATTCCTCGAAATCAGAGAAACGTCTGGTGGCAACATAGCGAAGAATTTGATCTGACGGCATTGCTGTGAATTTGCGGCTTTTTGATATCGGTATAATTAAGTCTCGGGGATAATATCATCATGGTCAAGGCACTGGCTCGGAATCCTGGAATATCCTAATACCGCACAGTATGAGAGGTTTTATCATTGGTGCTAGTATATTGACACGTGTCTGGAGATAAACATCATATAATAAAGTGAGACCCTAAATGATTAAGCGACTTCCAACTGCTACCCATAATCTATATACATTCATCGCAATCATACTTGGCCTGAGTGTCACCGTGACGGCCTGTAACGCCAAAGAAAAAGGCAAGTTTGTTCAGGATGCCGAGTACTATATTCTCGAAGCCCAGAATAGCAAAAAATGGACCGCCGAAGACAAGGCGCTCGACAAAAAGCTCGCTGAATTAAGAAAGAAACACGGTCGACCGCCGAACATCATTCACATCATGTGGGATGACACGGCCTTTGGGGATGTCGGCATCCCGGCCATCCAGAAAGTGCGCGGGCTGGAAACCCCCAACCTCAACAAGATGGCGGAAGAAGGCATCCTGTTCACCCGCATGTACACCGAGGTCGGCTGCACTCCGAGTCGCGCCGCATCGGCAACCGGGCGTCTCGCAATCCGCAGCGGCATGTATAACATTGGCATGCTCCTGGAAAGCCACGGTATGCGGGGTGAAGAAGTTACAATTGCCGAAGTGTTATCCAAAGCCGGTTACACCACCGCGTTCCACGGCAAGTGGCACCTCGGCGATATCGAGGAAAGTTATCCCCACAAACAGGGTTTTGATGAAGCCTTTTTTACCGGCTATAACCAGATCCTGTCTCTCAATACCAAAATCGCCGAAGGCGCAAACGCCTCCATTGGACTTTATGAAAATATGTTGCCAAAGGATCCCTACAAGCTTGACGGCACTTTTGTTACCAAGGACTGGGTAATGATTGCCGAGGGCACCAAAGGCGGCGAAACTCGCCAGTGGGGTGACAATTCACACGAAAACTACATGAAGATCGACCCTGAAGCCCAGCGACGCACCCTGGAGTTTATTGAACGTAAAGCCAAGGCCGGCAAGCCGTTCTATATCGCCAACTGGCCGATGCTGAACAGTTTTCTTCCCAATCCAAAAAAATGCTCAGTTGCAAGAAGCCTGTTACAGGAAGGCTTGCAGTGTAATATCGATCCCTTCATTGGCAAACTCATGGCGAAGCTGAAAGAATTGGGTATTGCGGAGAATACCCTCGTCATCGCGATGGCAGACAATGGTCCGATGAGTCATAACCCTCCACCGGGAATTGGTATGGCCGAAACTATCTACCGTGGCGGTAAGGGTGATTTTCTTGAAGGTGGCGTGCGTGTTCCCGCACAGGCCTGGTGGCCGGGCGTGATCGAACCGGGTCAGCTGGTTGGCGATATCATTCACGAAACCGATTTGTTCACCACCTTCGCTCGGCTGGCTGGTGCCACGAAATATATTCCAGGTGACCGGGTCATTGATGGCATCGACCAGACGTCGCTGATAATGAACGGTGACACCCATAGCCGTCGCGATCATGTCTTTATCTATGCCGGTCCCCGATTAGGTGCCATCGTTAAAGGTAACTACAAACGTCACTTTATTTCATCTGATCCGGTCGGTGAAGCAAGCGGCATTCCCGCGGCATTCTATTTCCTGCCGGCAGATCCGCGTGAGTCAACGCCTATGCTGGCAAACCTGATCCATCTCAAGCGACCCTTCAACCGTATGCGGTTACGACATGATCTATGGAAGCAGAAATACCCCGATGCCAAGGAAAAATATGGTATTCCATGGACTGGCATTGCCAATGCGTCCGATGAGATCAAGGCGCACGCAAAACCGAAAATAGACCGTTCCAGGCTACCGTTCGATCCACTCGAATATATCGAGCACCTCGAT
>CBDUOW010000270.1:0-2989 GCA_965368945.1 uncultured Gammaproteobacteria bacterium | reverse complement strand
CCTGCACCCAGCTATCCTGAAAGCGTTCGTCCTTACCGCCCATGATGATGGTTACCGGTACCGGGCTCTGCTGCAGGGCGGTTAACACCCGCTCCCGGGTCCAGGCGGTGTATGACAGATAAACATAGGCCGGCGCGAGGAAATTACCTCGACAGTACGACAAGGTGTAACTTTGCAGGGACCGATCCCCCTGGCGGTGTTTTTGCTGTGCCGCAGCGATTTGCTGTTCAACCAGGGCAGCCGGGTTGAAGCCATCGGCATACACCAGGCTGGTAGCGATCAGCTTTTTAACCGCCGGGTGAGGGTTTTTGTTGAGGTAAGCCAGTAATTCCAGGCTGCCGGATGAATGGCCAATCAGTACGATATGCTGGTGGCCGCGGTTGTTCAGCCACTCTATCCAGAACCTGATCTCCTCAAGATCCTCTTCCAGCGTATGGGTATGAATGGCGTCGCAGGACAGGCCGCCCTGGCGCGCATTGATGCCGAGAGTCATGGTGGGTGCCAGGACTGTATTGCCGTCTTCCGCCAGCAAATCAACGATGCCCATGACGGTGTTGAAATTATGGGTAGTTAAAAATCCGTGCAGCACCAGGATGGCCGGTTCACTCAACTCCGCCTGGTGGTATGTGGCCACAGCATAGCGACCGGAAGGTAGTTTTTCGCGAACTGTATCCGCCCCGAGTGGAAGGCTGATAAGCAGGATGAGTAAGAAGAATCCTTTGAGTAGCAGACCCCGGAATGATGGCAAAATGATCATGGATCAACGGCTTCCTAAACCTGGTTTTGTCCGTTTGTATTTTTCTAATTGAGTCGGAATCAGGTTACAGTTATTTATTTAAAAGAGTAGGCTGATAATTGGTGTGCGTATAGGCGGGATTTAGCGACCAATATCAACTATTTGCACCGCATTTGAGTACGGTCATATCTGACATACGACTCGGTTGATCCATATCAACGCCTCCGGCTGGCTGATGGGGTACAAAATTCGTTCACAAACTAAACAGGTGGGCGAATGGCGCTCGAAGCAGTGGACAGGCAGACATCCGGCACCAAACCTGGGACTGAACCGGACGCGGAGGTCAGGAACGGGTCAGGGGATGTGATCGCCTATACCCTGCACGGAAACTGTTATCTCAACCTCACCAACCGCTGCACCCTGCGGTGTGAGTTTTGTCCCAAATTCAACAAGAGCTGGGAGGTCCAGGGTTATCCACTGCGACTCAGGCAGGATCCCGGTGTGCAACAGATGCTGGACGCCGTCGGCAACCCCTCGGCATACCGGGAAGTGGTGTTCTGTGGCCTGGGGGAACCGACCTTGCGATTGCCGGAATTGTTGCAGGTGGCACACAAGCTCAAGCAGGCAGGAGCACGAGTGCGACTCAATACGGATGGTCTGGCCAATTGGGTTTATCAACGCAATATTGTGCCCGAACTGGCTGAGTGCGTGGACGCCCTGTCCATCTCCCTCAGCGCCCAGGATGAGGCAACCTATAACCGGCATTGTCGTCCGCCTGCCGTCGGCGCGTATCCGGAGCTGCTGGAATTTATTCTCTGTGCCCGGGAACACATTTCCGATATCACCATCACTGCGATTGATGGACTCGACGGAGTCGATATTGGCGCCTGTGAGGCTCTGGCTCAGCGTTTCAATGTGAAATTCCGTCGCCGGGTGCTGGATGAAGTGGGCTGATGCATCTCAACGAATATGTGCGCACCTTTGGATCGGTGATCTCCGAGCGTTATGGTCAACGGGTTCACAAGATTTCGATTGATGCGGCGTTTACCTGTCCCAACCGCGATGGCAGCAAGGGACGAGGCGGCTGCACCTTTTGCAATAACAGTTCCTTCAACCCAAATGGCCGGCAGCCGCAACCGATAGCGACACAGATCGAAGCCGGCCGTCGCGTGATCCGCAAGCGTACCGGGGCCCACCGCTATATGGCCTACTTTCAGGCCTATACCAATACCTATGCCGACCCGGCGCAGTTGCGCATATTGTATGACAGTGCCCTGGCTGAGCCGGATGTGATCGGCCTGAGTGTGGGAACCCGGCCCGACTGTGTTCCCCCGCCCGTGCTGGACCTATTGCAGGAGTATCAGGCCCGCGGCTACGAAGTGTGGCTGGAACTGGGCCTGCAATCCAGCTTTGACAAGACCTTGCAAAGCGTCAACCGCGGCCACGGTTACGAAGAATACCGGATTGCAGTGAAAGCGGCCCGGGCCCGGGGCTTGAAGGTCTGTACCCATTTGATCCTGGGCCTGCCGGGCGAAACGGCCTGGCACTATCACAAAACACTGCAGCGGGTGCTGGCCGAAGGAGTGGACGGCCTCAAGCTGCACCCCCTGCATGTAGTGAAGGGAACGCAACTGGCCAATACCTGGAGGCGGGGCGGGTACCAGCCGCTGGAGATGGACGAGTACATTCGCAGCGTGGCCGATATGGTGGAACTGACGCCGGCGGAGATTATTTTTCATCGCCTTACCGGCACTGCCGCCGCCTCAATATTACTGGCGCCCCAGTGGTGTAGCCAGAAGTGGCGGGTGTTAAACGGGATTGCGCAAGAACTACAACAGCGCGGCACCCGCCAGGGGTGCGCAAAACAGGAGCAGCAAGTTTGGAATCAGTAAAGCGACACATGGATCTGGTTTGCCCGGCGGGCAGCTTGCCGGCGCTGAAGGCCGCGGTGGATCATGGTGCCGATGCGGTGTACCTCGGTTTTCGCAATGCCACCAATGCCCGCAACTTTCCGGGTTTGAATTTTGACATGGATGAAATTCAACAGGGGATGGCCTATGCCCGTGATCACCGGGTGCGCGTGTTGTTGGCGCTGAATACCTTTCCACAACCGGGCCATTGGTCAGAATGGACCCGCGCGGTGGATGAAGCCGCCGAGCTGGGTGTCGATGCGGTGATCATGGCCGACCCCGGATTGATGCGTTATGCGGCTCGCCGGCACCCGGACTTGCGCCTGCATCTTTCGGTGCAGGG
>CBDUOW010000269.1:0-2996 GCA_965368945.1 uncultured Gammaproteobacteria bacterium | reverse complement strand
TAGCAATATTATTTTATCGAAATGTATTGCCATTTAATATCACAATCATAGTATAACTGTCTCTTCAGTCTTTAAAAGACGGTCAAGATTTTTCCTGTCCCGATACAGAGTGCGTTTTCGTATATCAAGAACCTGTTACTATTCAACTTTTGATAGAACAGGTCAGACGGTAATCCCGGTCCTTATCCTTCAGCAATTCCAGCAGCGTCTGGTGCGAGAATGGAAGGAAGCCGGGATTATTTCATTCAACAACAGTATAGTACTAACAATCAACATTAATATTATTTCATAAGTTATTGTTTTTTATTGTATTATATAAAATTAATACCATAGTTATGAGTACTTGAGAAATGACATAGCAGCGGTCAATATAAGCCTATGGAAACATAAACGCTTAATATAGTATCAATTTGCTCAACAGGGAATGAGATTTATATTTATACCGCTGATTCAGGTAAAGGAGAGGGACAAATGACCACGAAGGCAAAAAAATCTGACAACAGCACCAACACCAAGAAAAAGGCCGGCAAGAAAAAATCGGCAGCGAAAAAGACGGCAAAAAAAACCAGTACCAAAAAGAAAGCATCCAACAAAAAGACCAGCACTCATCCAAACAAAGTTCATCGCGCATCCAAAACCCAGCTCAATATCAGTGCGGAAGAACGCTGGCGTATGGTCGCTATCACGGCCTACCATAAAGCTGAAGCACGCGGATTTGCTCCAGGCGATGAAGCGAAGGACTGGTTTGAGGCTGAAAATGAAGTGGATGCCTTGTTGCGAAGTAAAAAATGAGGAACAGGCTTTTTGTTACCGGTTAAACGAAACCACATACCAGATGCTACACTTGGAGTAATTCACTCTAACCGCTTCGACTGACCTGAGCAGTGTACATGTCGAAATCATTACACATATCAATGGGTCTCTTGCTGTTGATTCTCTTTATGTCGCTGAGCAGCGCTGCGCCCAACGACCAGCAGCGTGGTCCAGTCATACAGCTCACCATTGAGGATGTAATCGGGCCGGCAACCGATGATTACATCGAACGTGCGCTGGATTCCGCCGAAGAGGCGCAAGCCGAACTGGTGCTGATCCGGATGGACACCCCGGGCGGGCTGGATACGGCGATGCGCGGGATCATCAAGAATATTACCAATTCTTCTGTCCCGGTTGCCACTTATGTCGCACCCACCGGGGCACGGGCCGCCAGTGCCGGGACTTATATCCTCTACGCCAGTCATGTTGCCGCCATGGCGCCCGGCACCAACCTGGGAGCCGCCACGCCAGTGCAGCTTGGTGGCATGCCTGCACCCAAGCAAGAAGAACAGGAGAAAGAAGAATCAAAACCGGCCAGTCCAGGTAATAACGATGCCAAAATGAATAAAGTGATCAATGATGCCGTGGCCTATATTCGTGGTCTGGCCGAGCTACATGGTCGCAATCAGGAATGGGCGGAGAAAGCGGTTCGCGAGGCCGCCAGCCTGCAAGCCAGTGAAGCCCTGAAACTGAATGTCATCGACATCATTGCCGCCAGTGTGCCGGATTTACTCAAACAACTTAATGGCTATGAAGTTACCGTCTTGGGTCAAAAACAAACCCTGCAGACTGACGGGCTGACCATCCTGGAGATCCAACCGGATTGGCGTAGCCGTTTTTTAAGCGTCATTACCAATCCCAATATTGCATATATTTTAATGCTCATCGGGATCTATGGCCTGATATTTGAATTCTCCAATCCCGGCTCGATTGTTCCTGGCACAGTGGGGGCCATCGCCATACTACTTGCGCTGTATTCCTTCCAGTTATTACCCATTAACTATGCGGGGATGGCGCTTATTCTCCTCGGCGTCGCGCTCATGGTCGGCGAGGCGTTTCAGCCCAGTTTTGGCGTGCTCGGTATTGGCGGGACCATTGCCTTTGTGATTGGCTCCATAATCCTGATGGATACCGAGGTGCCTGGGTTCGGTATTGATATTTCGGTGATCGTCACATTCGCCGCCATCAGTGTGCTGGTGTTCATCTTTGTGATCGGTATGGCGATTGAGGCGCGACGGCGTCCAGTTGTCAGTGGCATGGAAGAACTGCTGGGAGGTAATGCGATCGTGCTTGAAGACTTCGAAGGCAAGGGCACAGTATCGATCCACAGTGAACGCTGGAACGCAATCAGTGACATGCCGTTACACAAGGGACAGCAGGTCAAGGTTAAGGCAATTAAAGGACTAATACTGCAGGTTGAACCTGCGGATACAACCAATCCGGAGAAATCATCATGACAGCATACGCTTCCTATATCATCGTCCTGGTCGTCATTGCATTTTTTGCCAGTGCAATCCGAATTTTACGCGAGTACCAACGCGGCGTGGTTTTCACGTTGGGACGGTTCTGGAAAGTCAAAGGACCCGGCTTTATTATCCTTATCCCTGTCATTCAGCAAATGGTCAGGGTTGACCTGCGCACCGTCGTCATGGATGTCCCAACTCAGGATGTCATTTCACATGATAATGTCTCGGTAAAAGTAAATGCCGTGGTTTATTTTCGTGTGGTTGATCCGGAAAAAGCGATTATCCAGGTGGAAGACTTTTACATGGCAACCAGTCAATTGGCACAAACCACCTTACGTTCTGTGCTTGGGCAACACGAACTGGATGAAATGCTGGCGGAACGGGACCGACTCAATGCCGATATACAGAACATCCTCGATCGTCAGACCGACGCCTGGGGCATTAAGGTCATTAATGTCGAAATCAAACATGTCGATCTCGATGAAAGCATGGTTCGCGCTATCGCCAAACAAGCCGAAGCCGAACGTGTGCGGCGTGCCAAGGTCATCCATGCCGAAGGGGAAATGCAGGCTTCTGAAAAGTTACTGGAAGCCGCCAAAACCCTGTCACAACAATCGCAGGCCCTGCAGTTACGTTACTTGCAAACCCTGACTGAAATCGCGAATGAACGCAGTAATACCATCGTGTTTCCGGTCCCGATGGATTTTTTGCAAACCC
>CBDUOW010000268.1:0-2999 GCA_965368945.1 uncultured Gammaproteobacteria bacterium | reverse complement strand
AGTCGGCTGCGTGCCAGCCTGGTCAAGGGAGAGACTTTGGCCGATATTGCCACGCAATTACAGTTTGGCGACTATTTGATTCTCGGTTCGGGGGAATTGAAAAGCGGTGGCTTTCGCCGCCGTTCCATTCTTGCCGATGCCTTTGAAGCCGTGATTGGCGCGATCTATCTGGACAGTGACATCGATACGGTACGCCGGCACATCTTATTGTTTTTCAAACCTCGGTTGGATCTATGTGATCCCGATACTGTTGCCAAGGATCCGAAAACCCGCTTACAGGAATATCTGCAAGCGCACGGTAACGCACTGCCGGACTATACAGTGTTGAATATCAGTGGTGAAGCGCACCAGCAGACCTTTGAAATTGAGTGCCGCCTGTCCGAGTTAGACGTCATTTCAACCGGACAGGGCAGCAGTCGTCGTAAGGCAGAACAACAAGCGGCACAGCAAGCCCTGGAACGGCTCGGGCTATGAGTAAATCTGCAAATGATTATCTTTGTGGGTATGTGGCCCTGGTGGGGCGGCCCAATGTGGGCAAATCAACCCTGCTGAACCATTTGCTGGGCCAGAAGATCAGTATCACCTCACGTAAACCGCAAACCACGCGACACCAGATACTGGGTATCAAGACAACGGATTCTGCCCAGGTGGTCTACGTTGATACCCCCGGTATTCACTTGCATGGCAAGCGCGCCATGAACCGCTATATGAACCGTGCCGCCGGCAGTGCCCTGGAAGGCGTACAGGTGGTATTGTTCCTGGTCGAGCCCTTGCGCTGGACCGAGGAAGATGACCTGGTACTCAAGCGCCTGCGCCAAAGCAAGGTGCCAGTCATCCTGGTGGTGAATAAAATCGACACCCTGGAAGACAAGGAAGCCTTGTTGCCCTATTTACAGAAAGTTGCCGCCAAGTACGAATTTAAACATGTTATTCCCGTGTCCGCCCTGAAAGGTACCAGCCTGGATGTACTGGAAAGTAATATTCTTGAATTTCTCGAGGTCTCAGCACCCTATTTTCCGGAAGATCAGGTTACTGACCGCAGTGTCCGTTTCATGGCGGCGGAGATCGTGCGGGAAAAACTCATGCGTCGCCTCGGTCAGGAATTGCCCTATGACCTGACGGTTGAAATTGAACGCTTCAAGGAGCAGAAAGGCATTGTGCATATCCACGCCTTGATCTGGGTGGAGCGGAAAAACCAGAAAGCCATCATTATTGGTAAAGGCGGGGAGCGGATTAAAGCCGTCGGTGAAGATGCCCGTCACGATATCGAGAAACTGGTGGAGAAAAAAGTGTACCTGGAACTGTGGGTCAAGATTAAGGAAGGCTGGTCGGATGATGAGCGTGCCTTGCAAAGTCTCGGTTATCACGACGATTCTGACTAAGTCCAAATTTGAATAATTCCATGGCAAGCCCATGAGTGGCTCCAATCCCAAACGCATCAGTTTACAATCAGCCTATGTGCTGCATACCCGGCCTTATCGGGATACGAGTCTGTTGGTCGAAATATTCAGCCATGACTTTGGTCGTGTCGGCCTGGTGGCGCGCGGCGTACGTACCAGTAAGTCCCGCTATGCCAGTCTGTTGCAACCGTTCACACCGTTATTATTATCCTGGAGCGGGCAAGGCGAGTTGCCTACCCTGAGCGGTGCGGAAGCCGCTGGCGTGGCGCCACGTTTATCAGGTGAATTATTGCTCAGTGGCTTTTACCTGAATGAATTATTAATGCGCCTGCTGCAACGGGGTGATGCCCATCCCCGGTTATTTGAAAGCTACATTACTTCTTTGGCATCACTGGCCGAACAAACCGAGCAGGAGCCGATACTGCGCCAGTTTGAGCATCGGTTGCTGCAGGAAATGGGCTACGGGCTTATACTCGACCATGATGTGATGAGTGGTGAGAAAGTTAATCCTGAGGCCTGTTATCATTTTTTACCTGATCGCGGTCCCGTGTCTTCAACCGGGCGGGACGAAGACGGTATTATTGTTCAAGGACGGACGTTACTGGCTATTGCCCAGGATGACTATTCGCAACCCCAGGTGCGGCAGGAAGCCAAGCGGCTGATGCGCGCGGCATTGGCTGTCCATTTGGGTGATCGGCCGTTAAAATCACGGGAATTATTTCAGCAACAACGATCCTTATAAGTAAAGGCAGTCACATGGCCCAGTCCGACCCGATTATGTTAGGTGTCAATATCGATCACGTTGCCACGTTGCGACAGTCACGTGGCACGCGTTACCCCGAACCGATACAGGCCGCGTTGGCGGCGGAGCAAGCCGGGGCAGATAGTATCACCCTGCATTTGCGTGAAGACCGACGTCACATCCAGGATCGCGATGTGGAAATGTTGATCGAAATTCTGCAAACCCGCATGAACCTGGAAATGGCGGTAACGGATGAAATGCTGGCGATTGCCGAGCATATTCAACCGGCTGATTGTTGCCTGGTGCCGGAACGCCGCGAAGAACTTACCACCGAGGGGGGGCTGGATGTGGCAGGCCAAAAGCCCCGCATCACGGAAGCTTGCGATCGGTTGGCAAAAGCCGGTGTGCGGGTCTCACTGTTTATTGATGCCGATCCGCAACAGGTTGCGGCGGCGGCAGAATGCGGCGCGCCGGTGATTGAATTGCATACCGGCCATTATGCCGATGCCACAACCGACGCGGCCCAACAGCAGGAACTACACCGTATCGTTCAGGCCGTCGCACAGGGCCAGGAAGCCGGTTTACAGGTTAACGCCGGGCATGGTTTGCATTATCACAATACCCGGGCCATCGCCGCGATCCCCGGTGTACGTGAACTGAATATTGGTCATGCCATCATTGCCCGCAGTATCTTTACCGGTCTGCCGGAAGCGGTGGCGGAGATGAAGCGACTGATGATCGAAGCGCGCCAGGGATGAATCAATGATCTTCGGTATCGGCACCGACATTGTACGTGTGGCGCGCATGCAGCAAAGTCTCGACAAGCATGGTGAGCGCTTTGCCAGGCGCATTCTCAC
>CBDUOW010000267.1:0-3007 GCA_965368945.1 uncultured Gammaproteobacteria bacterium | reverse complement strand
ACATCACCCATGACTATCTGCCTTTTCGATCCTGGGCGCTATTATTCCATATCTACGGCAACTTGAGACAGGTCAATCTACACTATGGCACGTGACTATCCACTTCTTATCGGAGCCTGTGGCTGGTCCCACCCAAACTGGGCAGCCGATTTTTATCCGGAAGATTTGCCTTTGGACTGGCGTTTGAGTTACTACGCCAATGAATTTCCGGTGGTGCTGGTGACGGCGGAAGAATGGCGTTTGCCCGAGGCGGATGCCACTCAATGGTGTGAAGAAAGTGAAGTGTTTTTTCGTTTTGTACTGGAAATCAGTGCCGACACTGCCGAGGAAGTACGGTCACAGTTGCACAGGGCCGTTGCTTTTGGTGACCGGCGTATCGGGAGTCTGTTACGGACCAGTTTGAGTTCAGATGTGGCTGCACTTACAAAGCTGCTTGATAGCGTAGTGGATTTATTGCCGCTGTGTGTGGATTTTGGTGACGATAATCCTGCAGATAGCGTTTTGCAACTGTTACGTAGCAGGCAGATAAGCTGCTGTTGGCATGGCGAAGGTGAGGCAGAGGGCTTGGTGCCGGGCCCTTTGGCGGTGTCGAGAATTATAACCAATGATGTCAATCCCAGACAAATCAGGCATTGGGTGGAGACCTGCCTCACTGCCGGGGATCAGCACCGTCAGACTATTTTGTTATTTGATGGAGATCCGCCTGATATTGAGGTGATCAGACAGGCACAGATAATCCTTGACTTGCTTTAACATGTACTTGCTTCAAGACTGGCCGCAACGCCTTAATAGCTGTTGGAGAAAAATCAATAATCGAGGACACTTCGTTTGACCAAACCGGACTGTTCAATGCTCGAAGAATACTGGTTGCGTCACAAGCATGACAAGCGGGCATTGTCATAACATTTTTCCTGCGTCACAATGGGCCGGATTAAATAACATGAAATAACTTTTTATGTCTGACGCGCCCTTGGTTCAAATCCGTAATCTCAGTTTCTCCCGTGGTGATCGCGTGATCTTCGATGGTGTGGATATTGATATTCGACGCGGTAGTGTTACTGCGATTATGGGGCCAAGCGGTACCGGTAAAACTACCCTGTTACGTCTAATCGGTGGACAATTGAAACCGGATAATGGCAGCGTGCTGGTAGATGGTGAAGAAGTTCAGCATTTACGTCGGGGGGCGCTGTATCGCTTACGCAAGCGTATGGGCGTGTTGTTTCAGAATGGCGCGTTGTTAACGGACATTAATGTGTTTGACAATATCGCCTTTCCATTACGGGAACATACAAATTTGTCAGAGGCTTTAATTCGTACCCTGGTGTTAATGAAGCTCGAAGCTGTTGGCTTACGTGGGGCGCGGGATCTGATGCCAAGTGAATTGTCAGGTGGAATGGCGCGACGCGTCGCCCTGGCGCGGGCCATCGCCATGGATCCCATGATGATGATGTATGACGAGCCCTTTACCGGCCAGGACCCCATTTCAATGGGGGTGCTGGTGAGGTTGATTCGGACCCTGAATGACTCCCTCGGTCTGACAAGCATTATCGTTTCCCATGATATCGCCGAGACTTGTGCCATCGCCGACGATGTTTACCTGTTGTCCGGCGGTAAGGTGGTGGCCCACGGTACGGCTGAGGCTTTAGGAAAATCGGACTCTGCCTGGGCGCAACAGTTCTTAAACGGCGAAGCGGATGGACCGGTCGCATTTCATTATCCGGCAGCGGATTATGCTGAAGACCTGATGCAACGGGAGAATAATCACTGATGCTGGACAGTCTGCAGCTATTGGGTCAAAAAGGCCTGGATTTTTTCCAGCGTCTGGGACGCGGTCATATGCTGCTACTGCAAGTTCTGGCCGGACTTCCCAGTCTGTTACCCCGATTTGGTCTGGTGATAAAACAAACTTACTCCGTAGGTGTGTTATCGCTGGTAATCATCGTGGTCTCCGGCTTATTTGTCGGGATGGTGCTGGGGTTGCAGGGCTATAACACTCTGGTGGATTTCGGGGCCGAGGAGTCCCTCGGTGTCGTGGTGGCACTTTCACTGGTGCGTGAACTGGGACCGGTGGTGACGGCGTTGTTGTTTGCCGGGCGGGCCGGTTCGGCCTTGACGGCCGAGATCGGCTTGATGAAAGCCACCGAGCAATTATCGGCCATGGAAATGATGGCGGTGGATCCTGTCCGCCGGGTGCTGGCGCCCCGGTTCCTGGCGGGTTTTATTTCCATGCCTTTTCTGGCGGCAATATTCAGCGCAGTGGGGGTTCTGGGCGGCTACTTTGTGGGTGTCGGCCTGCTGGGCGTTGATGATGGGGCTTACTGGTCGCAGATGCAGGACAAGGTTGATATGTATGATGATATTAACAACGGGATTATCAAGAGTTTGGTGTTTGGGGTAGTCGTGAGCTGGATTGCGATCTTTGAAGGCAATGATGCTATCCCGACTTCCGAAGGGGTAAGCCGGGCAACCACCCGCACCGTAGTACATTCCGCCCTGGCAGTGCTGGGACTGGACTTTATTTTAACAGCGCTCATGTTCGGAGAGTGACCATGACGACACGTGCAACAGAAATCTGGGTTGGAATATTTGTTGCGGCCGGTTTGGCCGCCCTGTTTATGCTGGCGATGAAGGTCAGTAATCTGGCTTCCTACAGTGGTGATGAAGGCTATGAAGTATCGGCCAGGTTTGAGGATGTCAGCGGCCTGAAAGTCCGCTCACCGGTGACCATGTCGGGCGTCCGCATCGGTCGCGTCAGGCAGATAGTGTTTGATGATCAGGCATTGCAGGCCGTGGTGGTCATGGAAATCGAACCGCAGCATAACCTGTTACCCAAAGACACCTCTGCCAGTATTTACACGGCGGGTTTGTTGGGAGAAAAGTACGTTGGTCTGGAAGCGGGCGGGGATGAACAGAATCTGGTGCAGGGTGATGAAATCAAGCTGACCCAGGATTCCCTGGTACTGGAAAAACTCATTGGCCAGTTCGTGTCCAAATTTATGACTGAGGC
>CBDUOW010000266.1:0-3018 GCA_965368945.1 uncultured Gammaproteobacteria bacterium | reverse complement strand
CGTAACTGGTCTGTTCAACTTTTGACGCTAACTCACCCTGCAAGCCAGGGGAAATAATTTATATAAAGATTAGCAAAAAAAGAACCAACTTCCGTCCTGGCCGCTATCCGACAAGTCAGTAAGACTGTCATCTCTCACCCATTCCCAGGTCTGCCAGATCACGGTTGGATAAAACCAGCATGATGATTAATAAAGAACAACCAGCGACGGTATTTGATGGCATTTTTGTTTGGCATTAACAAACTACACAGTTATACGGCAACAAGTTTTATCCAGGCCATGCCTGAATATTTATCATTTTATAACTATAGAGCATCATACACCGGCAAACTATCTGAACTTGCTGGACAGGATTTTTCCTGCGGCAACCCCCCATTCTGGACTATATTAAATTTCGCCGATGCATAAGGACCGTTCGCGCTGACGCGCCTGCCACTACGGGGCCATCGTCGTATACCTTCCGGTGTTACCCACTGCCGCTCGGTTGCGTCCCATCTCAACTACTGAATTCGAATCAATAACATATAAATCCGGGTAACCCAGGCTTTTTTCGGCTGGATTCACTTGAAACTGATGGATTATGCTCTCAATATCCAAGCTAGAGTGTTAAGTTGCATTTTCAATATCAGTGAATTTAAAATCGGTTAGGGCCCGTTTATTTTGAAAATTAACCTCCCTAGATTCCAACGTCGCCCGGGCGATGAACTGGGCCAAGCGCTTCTGCGGCTTTGGTTGGTACTTCTTATTGCGTTCTATCTCTACCTGGTTACGATTTTTAACAGTGAAACGATGTTCGCGAGTCGTAACGCTGCTCAGGTTCGTGAACTCTTGTTCTATATAACGACCACTATCGAATTCCTGGCGGTGATTTACTTTTTCTGGATTTACCTGAAGCCTGGGTGTTATCCCTTTCGGCGGGTGTCCTCCAATTTTATGGATATTACTGGAGTATCCTTAATTGTTTGGCTTGGCAATGAATATGGCGCGCCTGTCTACATAGTTTATCTCTGGATCACCATCGGTAATGCATTTCGTTTTGGTGTGAGATACATGTCAATCAGTGCCATCCATTCACTAATCGCATTTTTCATCGTGATCAATGTTACCCCTTTCTGGCTGGATAACCCTTTTCTCAGTTACGGCCTGCTTGTGGGATTGATGTTATTACCACCTTATATTGGCATACTACTTAAACAGAAAAATGAAGCCTTAAAAATCGCAGAAATTGCAAATCAAGCCAAGAGCCAGTTTGTTGCTAATGTCAGCCATGAGCTAAGGACACCGCTAAATGGGATAATTGCCTTTAGCGACCTGGTCGTTAAAACCCTTGATACAGAAAGAATCACTGACTATGCCAAAAAGATTTATAATTCCGGCCTTCACTTGTTGAGCGTGGTTGACGATATAATTGACCTTCAAAAACTCGAAACAAACAATCTTACAATCAGTTCATCACCTTTTGATCTTTACAAACTGGTAAATACCGTCCGCGATATCGCCAGCGCCAGCAGGAGTGAGAAAAACATTGATATTATTGTCGATATCGACGATGAAGTTCCGCAATATGTCCTTAGTGATGAAATCAGACTGAAGCAAATCCTGCTCAACCTGGTATCCAACGCCATTAAGTTTACGAAGGAGGGCTACGTTAAAATAAAAGTAGCCTATAGCAATCCCGCTTCATTTCGTCCCTTGTTTATCTTTTCCATAATTGACACAGGCATCGGTGTTTCTGAGCAGAATAAGAACCGCATCTTTAATTCATTTACCCAGGCCGACGCCTCAATTACCCGCGAATACGGAGGAACCGGGTTAGGGTTGGCTATTTCAAAAGAACTGGTTGAAAAGATGGGAGGTACTTTACAACTCGACTCCACACTTTATAAGGGCAGCACTTTCTGGTTTGAAATACCTCTTCAACTATCAAACCCTGCTGCGATAGTTAATCTGTCAGAGCTTGAACACGACATTACTGCCCCGGTCAAACCCCTGAACATATTAATCGCCGAGGATAATCTGCTTAATCAGGATATCTATCAGGAAGTGTTCTCTACCCTAAACGGTAATATCACCATTGTAGCAAATGGACAACTCGCACTGGAGAAATTACGGGAGGAGTCCTTTGATGTGGCGATTATTGATCACCAAATGCCCGTCATGAGCGGAATTGACGCCCTGAAACAATGGCGAAGCGAGGAGAAATCCGGCCATTTACCTGTGATATTGCTGACAGCAGATGTATCTGCGAATACTTTAAGCAGCTACGACAAGTATGTAGACGCTATAGAAACAAAGCCGATCTCTCCGGACAAGCTGTTGAATCTTGTTATCCGGATCACTAACAAGGCTTAAGCTGAAAATTTACGGCGCTATATATTACAAAACCACCATGAATTAATCCAAATTTATAAGCTTTTGGTCTTGAATTTCCTGCGCTTAATATGAACTACTTTCTCAGCCTTAAAATAGACATCATTCCGTTCGTCCGTTAGTGCCACATGGTAAGTTCGTTCCGCCTTGCCAAAAGAGTCACACTCTTCTTTTATTTTTTTTACATCTTCCGCAGATAATTTGAATGTTGAATAAAGTGTAGCGGTACCTGGTTTAAGAAACTCAATAGTCGCCTTTTTATCAACTGCAACGTAATTCTTCCCTAAAATGACCGACAACATTATTGAATATACAGGGTCGACTGACCCATATAGCGAACCGCCCCAAATACTTCCAATATGGCTTTTATTATTCCATTTTAAGGATAATTTTATTTTTACCTCATGCAAATCATGAGACACGTAGATAATACGTACTCCAGTTCTGCGATAAGCCGGAAAAAAGTTAAACCGTAGCTTATATAATTTTGATCGAAATGACTCTGACATAAAACATGCCTTATTCAGATTTATCAATCGCAAAGACAACACGACTAAAGATTAACACAGTCATTAATGGTGTTATAACTAGAAACCATTTCAGAACTATCGCCGTTGATACTCCGGCGCTTCTCACAGCCTACGGCTG
>CBDUOW010000265.1:0-3021 GCA_965368945.1 uncultured Gammaproteobacteria bacterium | reverse complement strand
TGTCAGTGAAACAATAATCGGGGACCGACCAGGATTTAATTACATCTTTTCAATTAAATGGTCGCGCACAAGCGGGGTTCCATCCCCGTGCGCGACATTTGTCCCACAGGGATTTCCGTTGGTTATGCGTCCATGCACGGCAGATTTCGGCGCACTGAAAACGAATCAACGGGTCAGAGTAAGTTGATACATCTAGTTTAAATATATAACTTAGTCACTCTGTGTTTTTTCGGCCCCACGACTATGGCTCGTATCTTGTTTCGCTTCGGCCTTTTTAACGCGGATCTTGCTTCCGCCAATATCTTTACCATTCAGGTTCTTCACCGCTGCCTTGGCATCGCCCACCTTGGGCATTTCGACAAAACCAAAACCCTTGGAACTGCCGGTCTCTTTGTCTTTTACTAGAGTGCAGAATTGCACTGTGCCGTAAGCCTCGAACAGCTCCTGGACCTCTGCTTCTGTGGTGCTGCGATCGAGATTGCGTATCAATAGTTTCATTGGATTACCGTGGTATTATGATGTGATGGAATATAGTGCAATAAAAGGAGCTTGTATTTGCCGTGATAACGGTTGGTTGCACTGAGTAGCAATTGCCATTAGTTGAATACTTTTCTACGAGATTTTTCTGCCCAAACTCCGTTTATCCCGTTAAAATTAAGAAACCGTTTGGACGTTTGTATTGATGCCGAATAATCTTCAACACTTATGCTTTTCAGTGTTTCGTTTGCCAGCGTGGGTTTGGTTACCCATCGCAACTTCTTCACACTATATCCCATGATACGATTATTAGTAACAACAATAATTACTGCATTCCCAACAGACGAGTCAAAAACTTCTTCCTTGGCAACCAAGCGAATTTCGTCAAATCGGCTGAACTCGACGTTAGATGCAATAATTCGATCTTCATCAAAGATGAGATACACCAATTTTGGAATCGGGTCGACAGCCGCCGCTGTACTGGAGTACAGCAATAAGAGGGGGCAAAGTATTAAAAATGGTTTATGTCGATGAAAAAGTATTATGTTCTTTATTTGTTTAAATGTATGTAATTTTATAAGAGACATTGTGTGAGCACCTGTTCCGTAAACGAGTCCTTACGAGCAATATGTTTATTGCTTAATATAGTTATGCCATGACATATCCTACCTGAATAAACGGGTCAGAGTAAAAACTCTTTCGCTGGTATGACGAGATAATAATAGATTCCGGCTCTGGGGCCGGAATGACGAATAAGAAAGACTGGATACCGGCATGCACTGAAAATTTCTCCTCGGCTTTGTCTCCTGAATCGCTCTACCTCCTGCGTCTCGGCCTCTGTTTCCGACGCGGCTCTAACTCCCCACAGTCACTCACGACATCCATGTCTTCCGTGACACTTGTACTTCCCGGCCGCTGTTCCCGACGCGGCTCTCGGCTCGGGCATCCTCGGCAACTGCTCCATGCGTTGCTCTCGGTTCTTGTTCCTGACAGAACTCTACCTCGCACATCCCTATGCTCGTACCTCCTGCGTCCATGCAATCGTGCTTCGCTCTACCTCACACGTCTCGGCACTGCTCCTGCGTTGCTCTATCTCTCTACGTCCATGTGGGTCGCAGTGTTCGTAACTTCCTACATCCCTGTAGGTCGCATGTACATCGTCCTTGTGGGTCGCCTGCAGTAGCGTATTGTTCTCGGTTCTTGTTCCTGACAGAACTCCAGGTCGCCTGGCGGTCGCGCCGAAATGATGAAGGATCTAACAATAAATGGGGCCAGACCCTGAGCTATCCCGACAAAGTAGCATAAAAAATCAATGGCTTAGCTAAACCCTTCGCGGCTATCACATCGCTACAAAGTTACCGAGATAGCATGTTAAAAGCATGTTAAAAGCTGTTACGATAACAAATACTTTAAACCATTTATATATTCTGTAACTGCGGTTATATGTGTTTTCTGCTATGAGAAAAATGTCAGCAAAAAAACTATTGAACTGGTCTGTTTTGTTATTTTTGGCCTGGAGTGTTGGATGGTTTTCTCATCAGCAATGGAATAAAAAACACGATATCGCGACCTATGCCGGTTTACCGCTTCAGCAACAGCCCGCCTTACTAAATGAAACAGTGTCTTCAGGAACCTTTAATAAAGAAGACATGCACCAGTCTAATCCCCTTGTTGTGATGAATCAGTTACTGGAGAAAAATGACTTTCAAAACGCATTTGAACATTTTGATGTATTGCAGGAAAAAGCAAACGATACGATTGTACAACAAGCACGAAACATAATATTTTCGCGCGCCCTTCACCTTATTAATACAGCGGATTATCGCTTAGCTAAACAATTATTAAATCGATATTTACTCTCTAGCTTCCGTGATGTTGAATCTCGGTTGCTACTGGCGAAAATTGATCTTATTGAAAAAGATTATCTTTCCGCTATAAATATGCTCTACGAAGCAAAAGGCTACGCTTATCGAACAGAGATGATTGATCAGATACAGAAACAGATTCGGAATATTGTCGATAATCAGACTAAATTACTGCAACAGGGTAATAACAACATTGCCATTCTTGAACTCTATCAACATCTTACTCAGCTTGAGCCCGATTACGCGCCCTATTTCCTCAGGCTTGCAGAAGCGCAATTGGCACTTAATGATAAAAATGGGGCACGTCGGTCATTAAACCTGGTCGTCCAGGATGCTGATGTAGGCCCACAGGCGAATGCATTGCTGAATAAAGTGATTCTTTCCGACCGACAGGAAACAGAAGAAACGATATCTTTAGAAGTCGTTGATATACCATTGCTCCGTATCGGTGATCATTTTCTAGTTGATGCCTTGTTAAATGATAGTCAGCAGGTTCGTTTGCTCATCGATACGGGTGCGTCCATGACAATTCTTACACCAGATTTTCTGGAGCGCAATAATCTTTCATATCTGGATACGAATAAGAGAAGGTTATTTAACACGGCAAATGGTCAGGTTAGTGCACCCATATATAAAATTGAATCCTTATCACTCGGTGAGTGGCAAGTTAATCAGATAG
>CBDUOW010000264.1:0-3027 GCA_965368945.1 uncultured Gammaproteobacteria bacterium | reverse complement strand
TTGGTTGGCGTAATGCCTTTCAATTCACGAAAGCGTTTGAGGTCGGCTTCGTATTGAAGATTGAGCGCCTTAATTTCCCGCTGCTTGTTTGCGGTATATTTCTCGTTGTCCTTGATTTGTCGTTTCAGGTTATTCACCTGGTTGAGGATATTTTCCGGCATAGTTTCACCTGCACGTTCATAATTGGCGGCTTTTTTCTGTACGGCTTGCAAGTTCTGTTGCAGGGTACGAGTACCCGTGGTGGTAATCTCAATTACTCCTTTAACGGCTTCTATTTTATCGTCATATGAAATTTTTAAGTCGCGTTCAGTGGTGAAAGAATTAAGTAATATAGTATCTCTCAGGCGTGCTTCTTCCTGGCGCTTTAATTTTTCCTGTTTGAGTTTGGCAAGGCGCGCGTCTTCCTCTAGTTGTTCCTTGGTTTTGGCGGCTTCCTTTACTCCTATTTGGATACCACGCTCATTCAGAATCTCAATACGTTGCTGGGAGTATTCCGGCGGGACAGAGTATCCACATTCGCGAACGCCATCCTTGTTAGTCCAACATTTAATCGTACCGGCCATGGCACCAGGTGAATAGATCAATAAACTTAACAAAGCTATTGAACCAACCAGGCTGGACAAGATGCGCGCTTTCATTGTGAGATGCAATCGAGTTAAATAGGGCTTCATATAACAGTTCTCTCCCTTATCTATGTACGAATATTTCCTTTTATTCACAGTCTCTCTGGTGGCTAATGCGTTTTCAGCCTTTGCCGGGGGTGGGGCGGGGCTGCTGCAATTGCCAGCGCTGATTTTTTTGGGGCTGCCTTTTAGTGTAGCACTGGCGACCCATAAACTGGCAAGTGTTGCATTGGGTATCGGCGCCACCGCTCGCCACTTTAGGGAAAGATCCCTGGACTGGCGATTCTCCCTGGTTATTTTGGGGTCAGGATTGCCGGGCGTGGTGCTCGGTGCCAGTCTGGTATTACGGGTGCCTGACCGGGCGGCTGAGTTATCCCTGGGGATTTTGACAATGGGATTGGGAATTTATTCCATGCTCAACCCGAATCTGGGTCAACGGTCGGAGGCGACGCATCGTGATACCCCCGGTTACCTGGTTGGCGGGTTGGTGCTGTTTGGAATTGGTGTGCTGAATGGTTCACTGACCTCCGGTACCGGCCTGTTTGTCACCCTCTGGCTGGTACAGTGGTTTGGGCTGGACTACAAGCGGGCGGTGGCCTACACCCTGGTCCTGGTGGGGCTGTTCTGGAATGGTAGTGGGGCGCTAACCCTGGGCTTGCAAGGGACCATCCGCTGGGACTGGATCCCGGTGTTGCTGGTGGCGTCCATGCTGGGCGGTTATATTGGCGCGCATTACTCCATCATGAAGGGCAACCGCTGGATCAAGCGGGTCTATGAAATTGTGACCTTTCTGGTTGGGTTGAAGCTGCTAATGGGCTAATCAAATTCCGTACTGCTCCCTGTATGCCCTTACTGCGGCCAGATTGGCCTGCATGTCGGGTTGTTGTTCCAGGTAGGTCACCAGATTTTCCAGCTTGATAATACTCAGTACCGGTATTCCATATTCTTGTTCCACTTCCTGAATGGCGGATAGCTCACCACGGCCTTTTTCCTGACGATCCAGCGCAATTAGCACGCCAGCGGGTTTTGCGCCGGCAGCGTCGATAATTTGCATGGATTCGCGAATGGCGGTTCCGGCAGTGATGACGTCATCGATGATGAGGACGCGGCCCTGCAGCGGCGAGCCGACAATATTGCCGCCTTCGCCATGGACTTTGGCTTCCTTGCGATTGAAGCTATAGGGCACGTCCCGCTGGTGATGATCGGCCAGGGCCACGGAACAAGCCGCGGCAAGCGGAATTCCCTTGTAAGCCGGGCCAAATAACACGTCAAATTCCAGGCCGCTCTCGATAATGGCCTCAGCATAATACTGCCCCAGGCGAGCCAGGGCCGAACCGGTATTGAACAGGCCGGCGTTAAAAAAATAGGGACTGACACGCCCGGATTTGAGAGTGAATTCGCCAAACCGTAGTACCTCACGGGAGAGGGCGAATTCGATAAAGGCTTTCTGGTAGTCGCGCATGGGCCTCTACTGCGGGTCGTGAACGAGGCGTGTATGATACACACTTTTTGAGCAAACCGGATATTTCCTATGCGAGTCATTACCGCCAACGTTAACGGCATTCGTGCTGCCGCCAAAAAAGGTTTTTTTGAGTGGCTCAAACGCCAGCGTGCCGATGTGGTTTGCCTGCAAGAGACCAAGGCGCAGGAGCACCAGCTTGAAGACAGCCTGTTTTATCCCGAGGGATATCACTGTTATTACTTTGACGCGGAGAAGAAAGGCTACAGTGGGGTGGCGATATATAGTCGCAAGGAACCTGACCAGATTATAACCGGCCTGGGTTGGGACCATGTGGATACCGAAGGCCGGTATATACAAATTGATATTGGCAAGCTCAGTATTGCCTCATTTTATTTACCATCCGGGTCCTCCAGTGAAGAACGGCAGGTCAACAAACTCAAGTTTATGGATGAAGTGTTGAGTGACTTGAAAGATATGCGCCGCAAGCGTCGTGATTACATTATCTGTGGTGATTTTAATATTGTTCACAAGGAAATCGATATCAAGAACTGGAAAAGCAATCAGAAAAACTCCGGTTGTACACCGGAAGAGCGTGCCTGGCTGGATGTACTGTATGATCAGGTCGGCTTTGTTGATGCTTTTCGTGTCGTTAACAAGAAGCCCGAGCAGTATACCTGGTGGTCAAACCGGGGAAATGCGCGTGCCAATAACGTGGGGTGGCGTATTGATTATCAGATTGTCACGCCTGGACTCAAGGATAAGATTAAAAAAGCGGCAATATATAAAGAGAAATGGTTTTCTGATCACGCGCCACTGACGATTGATTATGAACTGGAGTTATAAATCCGGACCTCATAATAGATTTTTCATTGAGAAGTGTAGTTCAGATTAATAGACCGAATATCCGGATTATTCTGTTCGCAAAGCCTCAATGGGGTCTAG
>CBDUOW010000263.1:0-3030 GCA_965368945.1 uncultured Gammaproteobacteria bacterium | reverse complement strand
TGAGTTAATTTGTTATTCGCTAACTGGAGCGGAGCATGAGTGATATCAAGAAAGTCGTCCTTGCTTATTCAGGGGGTCTCGACACCTCCATCATCCTCAAGTGGTTGCAGGATACCTACGGCTGCGAGGTGGTTACTTTTACTGCCGATATCGGTCAGGGTGAAGAGGTGGAACCTGCCCGCGCCAAGGCGGAAGCCATGGGGGTGAAGGAGATCTATGTCGAGGATCTGCGCGAAGAGTTTGCCCGTGATTACGTATTTCCCATGTTTCGCGCCAACACAATCTATGAGGGTCAATACCTGCTCGGCACCTCGATTGCACGCCCATTGATTGCCAAACGCCTGGTGGAAATTGCCAACGAGACCGGTGCCGACGCCATTTCCCATGGGGCTACCGGCAAGGGCAACGATCAGGTTCGATTTGAACTGGGTGCCTATGCTCTGAAACCGGATGTGACCGTAATTGCTCCGTGGCGCGAATGGGATCTCAACTCGCGTGAAAAACTCATGGCCTATGCGGAACAACATGGCATACCGGTCGACTTCAAGAAAAAGGGCAAGAAATCACCGTATTCAATGGATGCCAACCTGCTGCATATTTCCTATGAAGGTGACATTCTGGAAGATCCCTGGGCTGAGCCGGAAGACGACATGTGGCGCTGGAGTGTATCGCCCGAGGCGGCCCCGAATAAGCCGACCTATCTGGAACTGACTTTTAAGAAAGGCGACATTGTCGCCATCGATGGCAAAGATATGACGCCGGCACAGGTCATGGTTTATCTTAACCAGGTAGCGGGTGACAATGGCATCGGTCGCGATGATATTGTTGAAAATCGTTACGTGGGAATGAAGTCACGAGGTTGTTATGAAACGCCTGCCGGGACCGTCATGCTCAAGGCACATCGGGCGATGGAATCGTTGACGCTGGATCGTGAAGCCGCACATCTTAAGGATGAGTTAATGCCCAAGTATGCCAGTTTGATCTACAACGGCTACTGGTGGTCACCGGAACGCGAAATGTTGCAGCAGTTGATTGATGTATCACAACAATCGGTCAATGGTGTGGTACGGCTCAAGTTATATAAAGGCAATGTAGTCGTTGTTGGCCGCAAATCGGAAACTGACAGCCTGTTTGATGAACGTATTGCCACATTCGAGGAAGATGCCGGCGCATATGATCAACAGGATGCCGAAGGTTTTATTAAGCTGCATGCCCTGCGCTTGCGTTTGCGTGCCAAAAAGCAGGGTAGGTGACTGATTTTTGACTATAATCTGATGACTATGGAGTATATATAAGTCATCAGATTCTGGTCGTGGAAGCCCAAAAATCAAATATTCAGCAGGCTGACACAGAAACAAGTCAGACCTCACAGAAGCTTAACGAGCTCGAGTTAGAGCAGGTTGGGCTGATCTACCAACAATCTTTTTATACCTTATTTGGAACGATAGGGATTCTACTGTTTTTCGCCTATGTGCTGAAAAGCCAGAACGATCCGCTAGTGGTAACACTTTGGCTAAGCTCGGCAATATTTATCTATGTATTGCGCATTGCCCTGTCTCTTACATATCTGCGATTACCTGCCGCACGCCGTTCTAAACAACTCACGTTCTGGAAAAAGAGCTTCCTGCTTGGCAGCCTGCTGGCCGGTAGTGCCTGGGGGACAGGTAGCATATTACTCATGCCTGCCTCACCCCTTTATCAGGCATTCATTGTTGTCGTTATTGGGGGAGGGGCTGCAGTAGCGGCGATGACCCACTCGTCTATACGCTATGCGGGGATGTTTTTCATCTTGCCGGCATTAATACCGCTTTGTATTTATTACTTGCTATCAGGCGGTATGGTATATGCCGGAATCGGTGTGCTTATTCTGATCTTTATTTTTCTGATTTCGACAGCGTCTTATTACTTGTACAAAATGGTGTGTCATAATTTTGAGATTGCATATCAAAACAGGCAATTGATCGGTGAACTAAGAAAATCGAATGCTGAAGCCTTGCGTCTGAATATGGAAATGAAAAAAGAAAATATTGAAAGGCGAAATGCGGAAGAACGATTCAGGCGGTTGTCAGATGCCAGCAATGAAGGGATCATTATCCAGGACCAGGGCACAATTGTCGATGTGAATAGAAATCTTGCAAACCTGCTTGGCTATGAAGTGTATGAGCTTATGGGGATGGATTCACTCCAAATCATTGCTGAAGAGTCACGAGAGCTGTTACGCCAAAACTTTTTTGTACCGGATGGCAAGTCGTATCAGGTAATGGCTCTCTGTAAATGTGGTGATCGAATACCTGTGGTGTTGCGCTGTAAGGATTTTCCGCTAGGTGACATGTATTTGCAGGTCGTGATCATTCAGGATCTGTCTGAACGACTGGCGGTGGAAAGCGCACTTTCCAACGAGAAGGAACGGGCGCTGGTAACGCTGGAAAGCATTGGTGACAGTGTAATCACTACAAATGCAGATGGAATAATCAACTACATCAATCCCGTTACAGAACATTTGTCAGGTTGGGATAAACAGGATGCGGCAGGAAAATATCTGGCAGACATCATTAAACTCACGGATCAATATACGGGAGAAGTCGTCACTGATCCGGTGGCGAATTGTCTAATGAGTGAAGCCAGTGTAAATGTTGCAGGTGAAATTGTTCTGCAGGGCACACGTTCTACCCAGAAGTACTCTATTGAGGCAACAGTTTCTCCAATTCGAGACAAGCAGCAAAATATTATCGGTACTGTGCTTGTGTTCCATGATGTTACCGTATTACAGACCATGGCACAGCAGATGTCGCATCAGGCAACACATGATGCATTGACGGGATTGTTTAATCGGCAGGAGTTTGAGAATCGTCTGGTCTCACTTCTGGAGACTGTACGGAAAACCGGCCAGCAACACGCCATGCTGTACCTTGACCTGGACGCATTCAAGGTGGTTAACGACACAAGTGGGCATGCGGCTGGCGACCAGATGATACAGGAAATCTCATCTAAACTTGAAGATTGTATTCGTGACATGGACACGCTGGCGCG
>CBDUOW010000262.1:0-3052 GCA_965368945.1 uncultured Gammaproteobacteria bacterium | reverse complement strand
GTTTTGCCAACAGCAGGATAGGTATGACAAACAGCGCGTTCTCGATCCAGAACATGATGGAGTCCAGGTCACCGACAAACGCCAGACCGAGGGCGCCCCGCCAGAGTAAATCGCCAAACCGTAATAGCAGGTAGAACCCGGTCACCACCAGCATCACCTTGGTCAACTTGCCCAGCAATTTGGTTTCCAGTGGCCGACTCAGCCCCAGCGAGGCCAGGAAGGACTCAAACGGCACGATGGCATAGCCCATTAACAACGCACTGATTAAAAACAAGGGAGGTAATAACTGGGTCTGCCACAAGGGAGAGATTTGATTGCCGGCAACCACGGCCATGGTTCCGAGGGAAGACTGGTGCATAGTCGGTAATAAAATGCCCACTGCGATCACCAGGAACATGACCTTGGATAACTTCTGCTGCGCATTCTTCAGGCCAAACCGTTCGAGTACAGTGGGTGAAAATTCGACCATTAACACTACGATATACGCCATCACACACCAGGCTACTTCCAGCATCACGGAATTGAGATGTACATAGCCGGGCCACATCAGAGTATAGAACTGCCAGTAACGACCCAGGTCGATCATCACTGCCATACCACCCAGCATATAACCAAACAGGCCAGCCAATACCGCCGTGCGTATCAAGGGATGGTATTGCCCCTTGTTAAGGACATAGACCAGTATTGCTATCGCGTAGCCGGCGCAACCGAACGCCGTTCCGACCATGACATCAATCACGATCCAGATCCCCCAGGGATAGCCATCACTGAGGTTGGTAACCGCACCCAGGCCGAAAATAAACCGTGCTGCCAGGAATGCCATGGCAATCAGGAATAAAAAGGCAAAGAACATGAATGGCTTGGTGACTATCTTGCCACCCAGTGGTGCATGTTCGCTCATGACTCACCCCCTTCACCTGATTCATCTTCAGCGCCGTGCGCATTTTTTGTATTGCGGTGTACGACATAGGCCAGTCCCGTCAATAACACTGCCGGTGCAATCATCCATTTATATAGCATGTGCTGGATGCCTTCGGAGACGGTGGGATAACCGTAATCAGGCACATTGGTGGGCAGGCCCAGTTTGTCAAAAGTTACCCCTCCCATATACAGGATTTGGGTACCACCCAGTTCATTATCGCCATACAGATCCTGGTGATATTTCGGAATGGCGGCTTCATGCGGGGGACGATCACCACCCAGGATGCCGCGGGGGAAGACATACCGATCACCCGGTTGTTTGGCCAGACGTTGCGCCGCTTCCTTTTTCAGATCTTCAACCTTGCCAAACAAGGTTGCGCCGGTGGGACAGACATCACAACAGGCCGGCAATTGCCCCTTGGCCTGCAGGTGGGCACAGAACTGACACTTCTGAATCTGGCCCAGGGCTTTGTTAAGTTCATACTTCGGAACCCCAAAGGGGCAGCTATAAACGCAATAACGACAGCCGATACAGCGATCGGCATGATGTTCAACAATCCCGGTCAGGGGATCCTTGGTCATGGCTGAAACCGGACAGGCCGATACACAGGAAGGATCCACACAATGCAAACAGTGACGTTTCATAAACGAGAAACCATTCTCTGCGCGATCCTTCACCAGTTCGACACCTGCTGCCCCCGGTTCGGGTTCGTCGCGAAACACCTTGATCACATTGATGGTGTCACCCGATAGCTCAATCGGGGTGTCCCACATGACATCGGCGTCCCCCGTTTGCTCGGGTGGCATACCATTTGCCTCCTTGCATGCCGACATACAAGCCCTGCATCCAATGCAAAGCGTGGCATCGTACAACATGCCAACGGCTTCAGGCGGCAGTTGTTTCGGTTCGCGCTGCACTGCCTGTGCATTGTTGGCACACAAGGCACCGCCGACTCCGGCTGCGGACATTTTGAGAAAATCTCTACGGTTCAACGCCATTGCGCTGTCCTCCTAGTCTTGCTGCTCTTCTTCACCACCATCATCGCTGCTCTTGCCAAGTCGGGTAGCGATGACCGCTCCGGCGCCCACGGCAGCCCCGACAACACCGGCCGCCAGTGCGGCCGCACCGACAGTGGCGCCCTGGCCGTTATTTTCAGAGATTCCCGGGAATGTAATCGGTGGCGTCACTGTCTTGAGATCCGATAGTTCGTGCAGGCCCTTGGTAAAGCCGACACCTTCCTCGGTACAACCAAAACAGGGATGGCCTGTTCCTACCGGCCAGGATGCCGGCCCGACATCGCCAAACAGCACGGCCGGACAATTGGCGAAGGTTTCCGGTCCCTTACAACCAATTTTATACAGGCACCAGCCCTTCCGATGTCCTTCGTCCCCGAACCTGATGGCAAACCGTCCTGCATCAAAATGAGCCCGCCGTTCGCAGTTTTCATGGATCAAACGGTTATAGGCAAACTTGGGCCGGTTCTTCGCATCCAGCTCAGGCAAGCGCCCAAACGTCAGGAAGTGCAATACAGTTGCGAGGAAGTTATACGGATTGGGTGGACAACCGGGAATATTGACGACGGTCTTGTCCTTGAGAATCTTGTGCACCGCGGTGGCACCGGTCGGGTTGGGACCTGACGATGGTATGCCGCCCCAGGCGGCACAGGAACCGATGGCAATGATGGCGGCAGCACCTTCAGCTGCCTCCAATAGATGATCGAGTATGGTTCTGCCGGCTACTTTGCAATAAATACCCCCATCCTTGACCGGAATCGATCCATCAACAATAAGTATGTATTTACCCTTGTTTTGCTCCATGGAGTGTTGCTTGTAAGCCTCGGCCTGGTGCCCGGCGCCCGCATTCAGGGTTTCATGATAATCAAGGGAGATGGCATCCAGGATCAATTGATCGATAGTCGGATGGTTCGAACGCAACAGTGATTCCGTACAACCGGTACATTCCTGCGCAGATAACCAGATCACCGGGGGACGTTGCGGATTTGTCGCGGCTTCGGCGATTTGCCAACTGACACTGGCCGGCAAACCCATGGTGGCGGTGATCCCCGCGCAGAATTTCATAAAGTCGCGTCGGGTAACACCTCC
The DNA here is from genome assembly GCA_965368945.1 of uncultured Gammaproteobacteria bacterium. Taxonomy (GTDB): domain Bacteria; phylum Pseudomonadota; class Gammaproteobacteria; order UBA6429; family Thiohalophilaceae; genus JAHEIJ01. The sequence goes on along the minus strand of CBDUOW010000262.1, from coordinate 28 downwards.
CAGACCGTCAACATAACCGTCGAGATGA
>CBDUOW010000261.1:0-3063 GCA_965368945.1 uncultured Gammaproteobacteria bacterium | reverse complement strand
TCGCCGCTGGGCCGGCATCAGCCCACGTGAATATCGCCGTCGACACGTTGCTTGATGATTCGTCTTGATGCTTACTTAGATTCAGTACATAAGTACAGTTGAGATAGTCTATCCTTTTCTACTATTCAGCCAGACACCACTCCGAAAGAATTTTGTCTCCAGCAGGGTTAAGGATTATTCCGTGATATATTCTATAAATCCCTCTCCCCAATCAGAGGAAAGGGATTTGCGTGACAGAATAATTTTGCTTACTTAATCTTATTTCCCGGTTGGCTTATAGCTGAATTTCTGTCCGCCTATTGCAGCTTCATACATCAGCCCACCCTTGGCACGGGTAAATACCGCCATGCCTTTATGGTAATTTGTTTTCGCTTGTGCGCCGGCGGAACCGCCCGGTGAAGCGCTGGCAGTTGCACCGCCGGTCCCGGCTTGCGCCTGAGCGCCTGCAGTAATCGCAACGGCACTGGCCTGCGCACCAAACTCAAATTCACCACTGGTGAATTCATTGTAGGCTCGTTTGTCCTGAAAGAAAATAATCTGACTATAAGCCTGGCCACCGAGTTGCCAACCAATACTCAACTGGGTCATTGAGGTATCTCCTGACACTTTGCCACCCCGGTATACCTTGCCTTTACCGTGAGCGCCGCCAATACCAATCCCGCCTTTTCCGATAGTTGGAAAGATTGCATACCCGTAGGAATCCTTAAAATAAGGCTGTACCACAGGTGAGTCCCTGAAGACTTTGATGGCATTGCCGTAGTCAGCTTCCGCATATACCGACGATACAAGTAGGATAGAGAAAACCAGCGCAACAAAAAATCGCAATCTATTCATTGATATGCTCCTTATTATTAAACGTCGCCCATAATATGATGTGCCGTCAGTCAAATTATTGTTTACATGGCGCCGCATACTACCAGCGTCCTGCCCCGAACATAGAAACGGCTCTAAAATCCTCGGGCAAGCCTACAATTAAATAACCACAAGCGCCAGCCAATACTCGACACTTCTGTATATTTATCAAATCCGGTGAAAAAATAATTCAGAATAGAAATAAGTGTGTTTTACAGATATTACCGCCCGTCATAACCGACACGACAGCGCCACCGCTGTAACTGACGGATAACGAATACTACTCGAAACGACTGATTTTAGAGATAAAATCAGGACAAAAGATGTTTCTTCCCATCAGTCTGCCAGACAGACCCGGTTTCGCCCGGCACGTTTGGCTTCATACAGGGCCGCATCAGCACGATCCAGCCAGTTTTGATGACTCTCCCCTTCCTTGAACTCTGCAACCCCAAGGGAAATCGTCACCCGACGATCTGAAAGTAACTTGCTAGCCTCTATAGAACCCCGTAATTGTTCGGCAAGTTTGGTGCCGGCATCACGTGAAGCCCCCATGGCAATCACGACAAATTCTTCCCCACCCAGGCGGTATAAATCATCGGTGACACGGATGTTTGCACTCACTATTTCCGTAACCTGAACGAGGATCTGATCACCTTTGCCGTGGCCGTGGGTATCATTAATATCCTTGAAGTGATCCAGGTCCAGTACCAAAATGGATGCCGCGATAATCTTGGTTTGTTGCCGCAGAACAAAGCCTTCGAGGCGGGCATTCAACGCCCGACGATTGCCAATTCCCGTCAGTGGATCGCGCTCGGCCAGGAAAGAAAGATGTTGCCGGTGCTCACTCATTCGGGCGGCAAATACATAAGCGAATACATTATTCAAAATCAGGGTCACGAGAATAATCACCAGTTCCAGGCGCGATATTTCCTGCACCAAAGCGGGGATTAACAGGACCATTACCAGCAGGTTAAATGCGGTTGCCTCGCGGGGTTTTACCAGGAAAAATGCAGCCACCATGGTCGGGTAAGCCCAATGTACCAATGAAGCACCACCCACATAAATAATGGTGACCAGACCGCTCAGAATAAAAATTGTAAGGACCATGCCTGGAACCCGAACCTGCCGTGTCCACCAGACAAACAGGCCAATCGAACTAATACCCAAAATAAGGAAAATATCGATACATCCCATAAGCAGTTCACCACGGAAAAATCGAATCGCAGCGAACGGGATAATTGCCAGGGAACCTGAGGCAGACAGCGTTATTGTTATAATTTCTTCGGTGGAGCGTTTCATGGGTAACATCATCTCACGACTCTTGCCAAAAAAGAATCACCGGAACAATAAATTGATTTATTGTCTGATCACATCTTTCTGCTAGAGTGGAACTACTACTTAATATGTACTATTCAAGATCCAACCATTTGAGTGCTTGCTCATATTCAGTAAAATACCGGATGTTGGTCCCCCGGCTTAACGCAACTATCTCCAACAATTTGTCATCTTCGTCATCGGGCAGAATGATGCCACAAATTTTCAATTGTTGCGGCAAATCCACCTCATCAAATGATTCGCCAAAGTGGAAGATATCAATCGTGGATAAGCACATCTCACACTGCCTCATATCAACCAGAATACATTTTAATTGATGCTCATTTACCAGGTACGCAGTCTCCTCGCGTACAGCTTCCCGTTCTTCAACAGTTACAACGTCATGGTAAATGACCTTTACAACTCCATGCCCTTCATCAACATGCGTTTCGTGTGACATTTAATAATAATAGAAAAGCGTTACATTAATTGCATCACAATCTGGGCTTTATATTGCCAAAAGTTGGTGTTCTTGATCACTATTCCAAGATGGTCCCCTTTATTCTTCTTCCCCCCGCTCCGCTCGCAGCTCCCGCATCGTCGGGCGGATCCGATACCACATTGTCTACACATTAAAGAATAAGGCATATCACCTGAGCAAAGCCACACAGCGGTACCAACCATTATAATAAGGCTAAATCTCTGTGCGCCCGGGTCAATTCACTGAGAAAACAAACCAAGCTGCCCGTCAACAGTAACCAATACACCGTACTGCTCAACCCAGGCCAATATCATGGGTTATCGCGTAAAGGCTTGGGGAAATGCATACTGCCTTATTTGGCATGTTTTACTAACATTTCACTGAACACAGCAACACTGAACCCGAATACAGCTCCA
>CBDUOW010000260.1:0-3075 GCA_965368945.1 uncultured Gammaproteobacteria bacterium | reverse complement strand
CTCATCAGCCGGGTTCATTGCTTCAGATAGACTACCCCTGCCCGGTCACACTCGGTATCCATGCTTTCCCTGGCACTCGTCAATCCCAGGGCCCCACCCCTCCCCTTCACATTTTGGCCCGGCCTTCGGCCGTTTCAACATGTTCCAGACAATCTGGTCAGCCCGCTCCGGCTTCACTCCCGAGCCTCAAATACTAATCCAGCCAGGAAAAAACTGAACACACACAAAACCGCCTACAGCCCAAATGCAGACTATTTCTTCTATATTCAATGACTTAGATTAATTCTGAAAGGTTTAGCTTATGTATATATAAAACCAAGGACATATGTAAGACAAATATTAGAGTGGTATAATATGCATTAGCTGGCGGCCATTCTTTTTCCCCCATGAACTCCGCCTTGAATTTTTGGTCTCTATCGCTAATCCTCTTTTAAGAAGTGAGAACTAGTCGATAGATTCCAGCAGGTAATTCTGGTTAGAATTTATGCGGAAAACTGTTTTCTCAATTCTTGTACTTTGCGCAGCGTCTCTGGCGTTGATACTCAATGCCTGCGTGCCCCAGAAAAACCTTTTGGAACAGGTAAAGGACAGCGGTGAGCTCCGCGTTCTGACCCGTAACGCAGCCACTACCTATTATATCGGACCCCATGGTCCCACTGGTCCGGAATACGATCTGGTTCAGGCCTTTGCCGATCACCTCGGGGTGTCAGTTAAACTTGTCGTCGAAGATAATCTGCAGGATATCCTCAACAAAGTTACCAATGGCGACGCACATATTGCCGCCGCCGGCCTGACTGTCACGGATGAAAGACAGAAATTCGTTCGTTTCACCCCGCCCTACCAGAACATCTCGCAGCAGGTTGTCTATCGCCAGGGTAGTGGAAAGCCCCGCTCTATTGATGACCTGGCAGACGGTTTCCTCGAGGTTCTGGCCAATAGCAGTCATGCAGAACGCCTGTTGGAACTCCAACAGGATTATCCTGAACTGAGCTGGATGGAAACGGATGACATGAGCAGCGGTGAACTCATGACCCTGGTCGTGGAAGAGGTTATCGATTTCACCGTCGCTGACTCCAACGACGTTGCACTGATGCGTCGCTACCATCCGGAGGTTCGCGTGGCCTTTAACATATCAAAGCAACAGGAATTAGCCTGGGCCATGCCAATAACGGAAGATGACAGCCTCTATCTGGCTGCCGTCGACTTCATACAGGCCATCAAGAAAAACGGTGAACTGGACACAATGCTGGCGCGGCATTACGGTTATATCCGCAACTACAATTACGCCGGGACGCCTACCTTCATGCGCCATGTCGAGCGCCGCCTACCCACCTATGTAGAGCAGTTCAAAACAGCCGCCGAAGCCAATGACCTGGACTGGCGCCTGGTAGCTGCCGTGGCCTACCAGGAATCCCTCTGGAATCCGCTGGCCGTGTCGCCCACCGGTGTGCGTGGCATCATGATGCTGACCAAAGTAACAGCCGCGGAACTCGGGGTGAAGGAACGGACTGATCCGACTGAAAGTATTGATGGTGGTGCCCGCTACCTGCGAACCTTATATGGCAAGTTCGAGGACCTGCCTGAGCCGGATCGCACCTGGCTGACACTCGCGGCCTACAACGTCGGTTATGGTCATGTAAAAGACGCGCAATGGCTGACTGAAAAGAGCGGCGGTGATCCCACCCAATGGACGGATGTAAAACAAAGACTGCCGCTATTAAGCAAATATAAATGGTTCCGCCAAACCCGATATGGTTATGCACGAGGCCATGAACCGGTGAAGTATGTTGAAAACATTCGCAGTTACTATGACATTCTGCGCTGGCATATTGATCGTGAAAAACCACGCAACAAGCTCAATCCTATCTTGGCGTTTTCTTCGCCGGCGCTGTAAGTTTTTCTCGCGCGCATTTATTGCGCCAGCAATTCCTCTTCCATCGACAAGTACACCTGGTAGGCATTTCTGCGGTTGGCTGCCTCAAAGGCGGGTAAGTCCTTGAAGTCCGACCAGTCGGTCGCGGCATAAACTTCATCAAAAGACGTCATATTTTCCACTGCCCTACCCATCGCTTCGCGAATATACGCAAGATAATGACGGGTCATGCTAATGGCCTGGTTGGGATCCCTGGCGGCTGGGCCATGTCCGGGAATCAGCGCTACCAGTTTGGTGGTTTCCATCTGAGTCAGCACATTCAGCCAGTGTTTGGTATTGGCATCGCCCAGGTAAGCCACCCGGCCTTCAAAAATAATATCACCGGAGAACAACACGCGATCCGGTTCGATATACAAGGTCAGATCGCCATCGGAATGGGCCCCACCCAGCAGGGTAATGACAAATGTCACCCCACCCAGTTCGAACTGCATGCTATCCGTTAACAATACATCCGGGGGTACCAGATAAGTCCTGTCATTCACCCAGGGATCAAGTGAGAAACGTCGTTCTTCCAGACGCTCTTCAGCAGTCGGGGTATTGAGATAGTCATTTGCACCGGCCGGCGCTATGATTTCCGCGCCCAGTTGTTTGAAGACCTGCAAGCCATAAAAATGATCTGCGTGATAATGACTACAGATTACTTTGACGATCGGCTGATCGGTCACGCTACGTATCAGCTTGAGTAACATTGCAGCCAGGGAAGGTGTCCCCAGGGCATCGAAGACCACTACCCCTGCCGGCGTCACCACGAAACCGGCATTGGAGACAAAGCCTTCATTATCGAGGGCTGTACCGGCGGCACCCTCAACGTAATAAACATGCTCCGAGACCTGCTGCAGGTTCATCGCAATTGGCGCCGGGGGGTATTGCTGCATGATCTGCGATAGATTTTCAGCCGCCAGGGTATTTTGGATCAATATACCCGGCAATATCAAAAGCAAAAAGATTCTCAATACGCTACGAGTCACATGATTGTCCTTTACTGTAAAAAATGAGAATGAATTAAATCCAGACGCAGTATCAACTGTTTTTATTTCGTCTGGCCTGGAAAAAATCTTTCAATAAGGCGCCACACTCTTCAGCCAGTACGCCCTGGCTGATTTCCACTTGATGGTTATGGCGATCGGAATTCAGGATATCGA
>CBDUOW010000259.1:0-3085 GCA_965368945.1 uncultured Gammaproteobacteria bacterium | reverse complement strand
CTGGGGAGTTCATCAATAAAGCGGCTGGGTTGGCAATCAATGGTCTCACCGTAACGCTTACGTTTAGTGGCGAAACTCAGGGTCAGGTTTTTCTGTGCGCGGGTGATTCCGACATAGGCGAGACGGCGTTCTTCTTCAATATTGTCATCTTCAATACTACTGCGGTGTGGTAACAGTTCTTCTTCCATGCCCACCAGGTAGACATTGGGAAATTCCAGTCCCTTGGCGGCGTGCAGGGTCATGAGGTGGACGCGATCGCCACGATCATCTTCCTCTCGATCAAGCGTATCGAGTAACGCCAGCTTTGCCACCAGTTCGGACAGTTCGGCATCCGGGTTGCTTTTGGCCATTCGCTCCAGCCAGCCGAGCAACTCATTCACATTATCCATGCGCCGAATCGACTGGGCTTCATCGCGGCTGTTGTCGAGCAACCAACGCTCATAATCGATATCCGTGACCAGCCGGCGAGCCAGGCTGATAGCTTCGCCATTCTCAGCCTGATGGCGCAACTCCAGGATCCATTCCGCGAAGCGTTGCAGCTGCGCCAGTGGTCGTGGCCCCAGGTGTTGCGCCAGCCCCAGTTCCAGGCTGGCGGTAAACAGGCTGTGGCCGCGACCGCTGGCATAGTTGGCGAGTTTTTCCACGCTGCCAGGGCCGATTTCACGTCGCGGTGTGTTGACGATACGCAGGAAGGCATTGTCATCGTCGGGATTGGTCAGCAGCCGCAGATAGGCCATGATGTCCTTGACCTCGGCATAGGCGAAGAAGGAAATCCCGCCGCTTAAGTAATAGGGGACGTCATGTTCGCGGAGCACGCGCTCAAACAGGCGTGACTGATAATTGCCGCGATAAAGAATCGCATAGTCACTATTGCGGCAGCGATGGACGAAACGATGATGGATCAGCTCGGAGACAATCTGCTCGGCTTCCTGTTCCTCATTGCGGGTGCGCAATATGCGAATGGGATCGCCGAAACCCAGTTCACTCCATAGTTGTTTTTCGAATACATGAGGATTGTTGGCGATTAGCCTGTTGGCAGCTTTGAGGATACGGCCGGTGGAACGGTAATTCTGTTCCAGCTTGATGATGCTCAAGCGGGGAAAGTCGTCCTTTAGCTGGGCGAGGTTTTCCGGCTGGGCGCCGCGCCAGGCATAAATCGACTGATCATCATCGCCCACCACGGTCAAATTGCCGCGAATACCAACCAGTTGCTGTACCAGTTCGTATTGGGTGGCGTTGGTGTCCTGGTATTCATCCACCAGCAGGTAGCGAATGCGATTTTGCCAGTGTTCCAGAATCTCGGGATGCTCCCGGAACAGCAGTACCGGCAGCATGATCAGGTCATCAAAGTCGACCGCATTATAGGTTTTCAGGTGGTGGTTATAGGCTTCGTAAAGTCGGGCCGCCGCAACCGTGACCGCATCACCATCGGCTTTCGCCAGCGCCTGCTCCGGCAGGATAAAGGCATTCTTCCAGCGCGAAATTCGCCACAGCATTTGCTCTGCCTGGTTGCCATGGTCCCCAAAGGCGCGATTCATCAGTTCCCGCAGCAGGCCAGTGCTGTCGGTATTGTCATAAATGGAAAATCCCGGCTTGTAGTCCAGGGCTTTGAGCTCACGACGAATGATATCGAGCCCCAGGGTGTGAAAAGTGGACACCCGCAATCCTTTTGCTGCCTTTTTGTCCAGCAACCTGGAAACGCGTTCCTTCATTTCCCGCGCCGCCTTGTTGGTAAAAGTCACTGCTGCAATGTGACGGGGATCGATACCGCATTCCTGTATCAGGTAGGCAATTTTGTGGGTGATCACACGGGTCTTGCCGGAGCCTGCACCGGCGAGGACCAGGCAGGGACCATCGAGGTGGCTTACGGCGGAGAGCTGGCGGGGATTTAGGTTTGGACTCATCAAGAACTACGGCCTGGAAAACGCCCATTGTATGTGCAGCTCGAGGCAGCGTCGAGATTGACATTTCCCGAGACGCCGGGGTCATGATCCCCTACTAAATTTCAGGTGCTTCAGGATGTATAGTGGAGCTGTTGAGTCTGCAATAGGCTGCCGAGGCAAGGTTAGCTTGCCTCGGGACTTGGTGAATTTGTGCAGGATCAGGGTTGTGGATTCAGCTTAGACATGCCGGCTGAAATAACCATGGGGTGCTTTGGCTGTGAGTTCCTGGAAATCCCGGCCGGAGATATGAACCAGCTCATGATGGTCCCCGGCTTCCAGGTAAATATCATCATAATCCGTCAGACAGTCATCCACTACGGCATCATAGCCAAAGGCTTCCGGTAGCGGTGGTACCGCGCCCCGCTCACAGTCTTCATACAAATCCTCTATTTCATCTTCCGAGGCAAATTGCAACTGGCGTTGCAGTTGTTTACTCAGCGTGTCCAATTCGAGTTCATGGGTCGCAGGGATAACCGCCATGAGGTAGCCGTTCTCATCTTCCAGTACCACGCATTTGGCCAGTTGATCACCCGGGATATGTGCCGCTTCCGCGGTATGCAGGCTATCGAAGGCAGGCTCATGCTGCAGCAGTTCATAGTCCACGCCTTCCCACTCCAGATATTCCAACAGGGTCAGCGATATGCTCATAGCAAACCCTCCTTGTGAAGAACATTTTGGGTTAGAGGTTTTGTACGAATTTTCAGATTATTAGCCAAGTTGAGGTCTCCACAATACGTGGCTTTCAGCAAAAATCTTACTTAGACTATAGACCATTGCGGGCCGGTAGCTAGTTGGTATTTTTACTTATAAGGCGCTAATTTCTCGATGGAAACACAGCATGTTCTGCAACATGAGGGTGCCTGGATCAGCTACTGGATCAACCGTGTAACCGGGGCAAATAAAACGCTGGTTATGTTGCATGGTGTGGCCAGTAACCACACACGCTGGTCTGAATTTGTTGAATATACCGAGTTAAAATCAGAGTGGAATTTGCTGCGTCTGGATCTGCGGGGTCACGGTGATTCCATGTACCGCGGGCGTATTAACCGGCATCGCTGGGTAGCGGATCTGCATGCCATTGTAGAGAAGGAAGAATTACCCTCCGTTGTGCTACTCGGGCACAGTCTGGGTGCGGAAATCGC
>CBDUOW010000258.1:0-3088 GCA_965368945.1 uncultured Gammaproteobacteria bacterium | reverse complement strand
TGTGTTTCCCTGCCGTGCCCGAGGTGCCGATAAGTGTGATGTCCTCACCGGTAATATCGATCCTGCCCCTGGCCTGAAACGGCCAGGCAGGCAACTGGAGGGTATCCACCAGCCGGGTGATCATGGACAAATCCGGCCCGGAGCCCGTCACATTCAGCTCGGCTCGGAACTGCTTGCTGGTGAAAATGTGACCTTCCGCAGTTGCCTGGTAACCACCGGCAATGACTTTGCTGGGTCGAACCTGTAAACCGGTTTCGCCGGGCTCAATCAGCGCGTTCACGGAATAGGCACCGGATGGCAATTGACCCAGTCCTGTCAGTGCAAAGGTTGGTGTGAAGGCCGCAAGGTCAGGACCTTCCGCCTGTAGTTCAAGCCGGGTGTCCTTCAGATCAGGCCATGCCCCGACGACACCCTCGAGCGAAACTCGATGCTTACCCACACTTGCGGTCATCTTTTCGATACGCGTGATACCAGTATCCCTTTGCAGAGCAGCATCGAGCTCAAATGATCCTTCGGGCAGCAGCGGCAGTCCCAGCAAGTCAGATATGGCAGGCAGATTTTCACCGGACAAACGCGCCGTGACATCCATATTTTCGGTGGCAGCCAGGTCCTCCGCGGAAATATCGGCATGCAGCTGCAGCTTCCCAAACTTGCCCCGAACTCGACTGTTGACACCGCGACCACCGGGCATGATGTTGATCTGCGCTTCGAACGGACCTTTAGCGATCGTCGGCAGCCCCATTGCCTGCGTGATCTGCATGATCTCGGGGCCACTGAGGTTCAGGTCGAACCGGGGTCGCAAGAGCGCTGCGAACGAGTCTATGCTGCCTTCGCTGTGAAGACTGGCCTTTCCAAGCTTGCCGTTGAGTTGATAGGAGACCGGACCCTCGTTCAGCGCGCTGGAGATTTTACCCAGGCTGCCTTTGAGCAAGAACGGCAGATCCCCAAGCCGGCCACTACCGTCGAGAACCACTTTGTCGTCCGGGGTCTGGCCACCGGTAATTGCGTCCACCCGGAGGACCAGTGGGCGTTCCCGTCGAGGCCGGCTCAAACTGAGCTGAGCACGCTGCACCGAAAGTTGCTCGATATGCACCGGCAGCGTAATGTCCTTACCCGGCTTACGGGCGGGTGGCGGCTGGGTTTCGGCTGCGAATGCCCAGTTCTTTGCTCCGTCCTGATTTTCCTCCAGCGCCAGTTCAATATCCGCCAGCTCCAGGCGATGAATCAGTAAGGTATCTCCCAATACTGAAAACAGATCAAACTCCAGCCGCAGCGATCCCAGTCGAAGCATGTCCCCGGACTTGCTCCAGTCGGGATTGCCTATGCGCACAGACGCCGCTTCGGTGGTAATCACGCGCCCGAGCTCCAGGCGGAAATCCCCCTGGATCGCCACCTCGCGCCCGAGCGTTTGCGATAGCGTGGTTGTCAGCAGGTCGCTCCACCATTCATCGGAGCGTGTGCCGATATAAATGGCGAGCGTTGCGATCACCAGAAGCAACACCCCGAATAGTGAGCTAATCCAGAGTAGTGGCTTCCTGCGCGTTATTGTCCTGAACACATTCATTCTGTCATTAGTCTAACTGTTCACGACAGCGACCACTAATATTAATATTTGGGGTAAGCGTAGAAATCACTTCCCCTATGCAGTTTATCAATATAGTTTTTACTCAGACCCGAATCTTCATGATGTTGTCATCCTTAGGTATAACTCACCGAAAGATCTTAAAGATTCTTCGCCCAGTGGGGCCGGAAACCAGGTGATCCCGCTTCCTTCCATGTGAATGGCCAGATAAAATATCAATTAAACAATATCCTTAGAATCATTGCGTAAAATCATTACAGGGAGTCCGAATATGAAAAATGCAAAACAGGTTGTCGCGATTGTGGCAGGCATTATTGTCGTCATTGTGATTCTGCAAAATACCGCCACCGTTGAGACCCATATACTCTGGATCACAATCAGCATGCCCCGAGCCGTACTTCTCGCGCTGACGTTTGCAGTTGGCGTCCTTTCCGGAATTCTCTACAGCGTGCGAAAGCGCTAAAATTAATAACGACTGTCCCGATTCATGCGGCTAAACAATCATTAACACTGCAATTAAATAAGTAGGTTATCTCCCAGGCAATAAAAAAGCCCGCATTGCGGGCTTTTTTAATATGGTGGGTCGTATAGGATTCGAACCTATGACCAATTGGTTAAAAGCCTGTAGGTATTCTTAAATACTTTTCTTTATATATCAATGAGTTACAGAAATCTTGTCTGCGGTCTATCTTGTTAATTTTGTGAAAAATACTCCTTAATATTCAAACACTTAAAAAACGTAATGTGGCAATAAACAAGACAAAAATTGAAAATCGTGGCGCTTATACCTTCACCTCACGTAATAGCTCATAGCACATCATAAGCCCAAGATAATCTAGCCAAGCCAGATCCTGATCCGCTGACATCCCGACGCGTTCTGAAAATTCTGTCAAATTGTCCTGTTCATGTTGCGAAAAACCAAGATACGTTTGATGCCGTGGTCAAAAAATCTGGAACAGCGTAAGGCCCGCTTTGATGCGAAGATGACCTTCCGCGGCGATACCCGTTTGCGGGCAATCAAGATCACCGCCGATCCGCGCTTTCAGAAACTCGGTGACCTCAATGCCGCCTGGCTTGAGTTTCGCCCGGATGGGTTTTATATGCCCTGACGGCGTTTGGCAGGACGCCGGGGCCCTGTACACCACCTTGCAGGATGCGCTGGATCTGAATGCCCATGCTTCACGTGTGACGCACTTGGAAACCAATCCCGGTAATGCCGTGCACTATTCAACATCACGAAGGTAAACGGGTTACACCGAAAAGCAAACGCATATTCCGGACCACACACAGCCGAGACGAGAAACCAGACTTCAAAACAGGAAAGTCCCACGGATCATCGCAAAAGCGTAAACAATATAGCCACTGAGTCTGGGCCGGGAAAATAACCTGTCCTTTTCTTTGCTTTATTTATTACATTAGATATTCCAAGCCCATATTCCTCACTCTTCGGTACCAAAAACGCTGTTTTCGTGCTGGACCGGCTTTTTTACTGTCACTTGCCATAAG
>CBDUOW010000257.1:0-3092 GCA_965368945.1 uncultured Gammaproteobacteria bacterium | reverse complement strand
GGGGGGAAATTACAACATGATGAAGGCTGATACTAAAGCATAGCTTACTTAAGCTATTGAATATTCCACTCCCGATTTACATCCTTGAACTGCATCTTCAGGAACTCCATCTGGTCGCCCAGGATGAGACGGTTCCGCAACACGAGGTATTCCGCCAGGTTGGGAACATAAGGAATCGCAAGTAAGGGCATATGCGCTTCTTCCGGCAAGCGGCTACCCTTGCGAGCATTACAACGCTTACAGGCCGTAACCACATTGCGCCATTTATCCCGTCCACCACGGGAAAGAGGTTTGACATGATCCCGGGTAAGATTGCTGTCTCGATGTTCACGCCCGCAATATAGACAGGTATGTTTGTCGCGGCGAAACAATTCGCGGTTGGTTAAGGGTGGCGCGGTATAGAGATGTTTGCGTTTGTATTCGCCTTTAACAGCAATAATCGAGTTAATCTCAATAATACTGCGTTCGCCGGTACGCCGGGACATGCCGCCTCGCAAGGGAAACATATGGTCGCCCGCGGTCCAGGCAACCCGATCCCGGGCGTAGATACAGACCGCCTCTTGCCAGGGGATCCACATCACCGGTTGGCCAGTGACATCCAATCTGAGTATCAGGGGTATCGACATAGTGCCCTCATGCTGCACAGCCTAAGACACAAACAGTTAATTAAAATTCCATCCTTTATACCGGTTTATGTCTCATAAAACAAACAGCTGGATCAATTGTTATCCTTCGGTAAGGTTGTGGTTATGACTCCTCGTGGATTTTACGCACGGGTCCAAACGTGCGACGGTGAATATCAGTCACACCCAACTTCCGTAACGATTCGATGTGTGCTTTGGTGGGATAGCCCTTGTGCCTGGCCAGACCATAGCCGGGATAATGCTGATCCAGTTCCATCATTTCACGATCGCGTGCCACCTTGGCGATAATGGAAGCCGCACTGATCACCGCAACCCGCTCATCACCCTTAATGACCGCTTCGGCGGGACATGCCAGCTTGGGACAACGATTGCCGTCTATCAGGGCAAATTCGGCCTGGGGTTGCAACGCCATGACGGCCCTTTGCATCGCCAACAGGCTGGCCTGCAGGATATTCAGTCGATCAATTTCCTCAACTTCAGCCCGCCCCAGAGCCCAGGCAAGCGCCCGTTCCCGAATCACTTCCGCCAGGGCTTCCCGCCGTTTTTCTGACAGTTTTTTCGAATCGGCGAGACCCTCGATCGGCCTGGCCGGATCCAGGATCACCGCAGCCGCCACCACCGGCCCGGCCAACGGTCCACGTCCAACCTCATCCACTCCCGCTACGAGTTTGGTCCCTGTCTGAAAATCAAAGCCAATCTGGTCGTATGCCATGATACCCTGCCCAAAAAATGCCAGATGTTATTCCGGATTATGTTATGTAATTGTTTATATTGATTAATAATGCGATGATTGCGGCTACATTTGCTGCCAATTATTGCTATCTTATCGCAATCACAGGTTCATCTGTGAAATACAACGTACCGGCCTGATAAGCCCAACATTTGAGACTTCTTGATGCAGAAATTAAAGATCGCTGTCATTGGTGTCGGCTATCTGGGTAAATTCCATGCCCAGAAATATGCTCAGTTAGCGGAATCCGAACTGGTTGCGGTATGCGACAGTAATGCGGAGGTCGCCCAGGCCATCGCAGATGAACATGGGGTCGATGTTTACACTGATTATAATGAGCTGGTCGACAAAGTGGATGCCGTCAGCATTGTGGTGCCGACTCAGAAACATTATGAAGTCGCCAAGGTGTTTCTGGAAAACGGCGTGCATGTTCTGCTGGAAAAACCCATTACCTCTACGGTCGAACAAGCACGTGAGCTGGTAAACATCGCCAATGAAAACAACCTGGTTTTCCAGATCGGCCACCTGGAACGGTTCAATCCTGCCGTGATGGCGCTGGATGATGTCCTGAAGGAAGCACAGTTTATTGAATCGCACCGCATTGCGCCATTTAATCCCCGTGGTGCCGACGTCAATGTTATCTTGGATTTGATGATCCATGATATCGATATTATTCTGGATTTCGTTCGCTCCCCGGTGAAAGGCATTCAAGTCAATGGTGTGCCGGTACTCTCAAATGATACTGACGTGGCCAATGCACGTATTCAGTTTGAAAATGGTTGCGTCGCCAATGTCACTGCCAGCCGTGTCAGTATGAAAAGCGAGCGCAAAATGCGTATCTTCCAGCCAGACGCTTACATCACTATCGATTTTCAGAACAAGACACTCGGGGTACATCGCAAAGGGGAAGGAGAAATGTTTCCCGGGATTGCCGAAATTGACAGCCTGGAACGGGAATTTGAACAAGGCGACGCCCTGCTGGCGGAATCAGCTGCTTTTCTGAAAAGCATTAATGAAAAATCCCGCCCTGTTGTCAGCGGCGAAGACGGCATGCGGGCATTGGAAACCGCAGCTGAAATCACCCGTTTACTGGGTAAACAATGATTTATTGATTCAGTTCATTACTCTCGAGGCAGCATTATCATGATCCCAATGGTTGACCTGAAAGGTCAGTATCAGACCCTGAAAGAAGAAATCGAACAAGGGTTTCAGGAAACCCTGCAAAACACCAGCTTCATTCTTGGCCCCAATGTTCAGGCGTTTGAAAAAGAAGCCGCGGACTACCTGCAGGCTAAACATGCGATTAGCTGTGCTTCAGGCACCGATGCGCTTCATCTTGCCCTGGTCGCCGCGGGGATCGGTGAAGGTGATGAAGTCATCACCACTTCCTTTACCTTCATCGCCACGGCTGAAGCCATTTGCTATGTGGGCGCGACCCCCGTTTATGTGGACATCAAGCCGGATACCTATAACATTGATCCGGAAAAAATCGAAGCCGCCATTACTGACAAGACCAGGGCAATCCTCCCGGTTCACCTGTTTGGTCAACCAGCCGACATGGATGCGATCATGGCCCTGGCAGAGAAGCATAATCTGTTAGTCATTGAGGACTGTGCCCAATCCTTTGGTGCGGATATTAATGGTCGTATGACAGGCAGCATTGGCCTGGCAGGTTGCCACAGTTTTTTCCCAAGCAAAAACCTGGGCTGTTACGGTGA
>CBDUOW010000256.1:0-3101 GCA_965368945.1 uncultured Gammaproteobacteria bacterium | reverse complement strand
TCTTCCAGTTGTCCTTCGCCCCAACCGGCGTAGCCCAGCATAATCAGGTATTTGTCAGGACCAATGCCCTGGGCGATCGCTTCAAGGATATCCTGTGACATGGTGAGCGAGATGTCGGGCGTGACCTGCATGCTGTTATCCCAGTCACCGAGAGGTTGATGCAGGACAAAACCGCGATCAGTCTGGACCGGACCACCCTGGTAGATCGGGACATGCATCATATCCGCTTCGGTCATTTCAATTTCGAGCTGTTCCGCCAACTCTCCCAGAGCCAGGTCGGTGGGTCGGTTGATGACCAGCCCCATCGCACCCACGGGGCTATGTTCACACATATAGGTCACTGTGTGAAAAAAGTTGGGATCGGCCAGATTCGGCATGGCGATCAGGAACTGGCCGGCGAGCTGGGTGTTGTGTGCCATTGACTGTAAGTATCCGTCAGGGGCTGATGGCTGACAAGTGCATCATTGGGCGCGAGTCATGAGTCCGCCACCACTTTCAAACTGCCAGACACGCGGAATATGCAGGATATCCGTGTCCTTCAGAATGTCTTCGCTCAGCGGGGGATACGGGGCGGCCAGCTTGACGATGCGCACGGCGGCATCATCCAGAACCTTGTGCCCCGAGGAGCGCAACACCCGAACGGAATAGAGCGAGCCGTCAGGGTTGATGGCGACATCCATTAGCAGCGCGCCACTGATGCTGCGACGCACGGCTTCCTCCGGATAATTGAGATTGCCAAGGCGTTCCACTTTGGTCCGCCAGGCATCCATATAACTGGCGAAACGGAATTCGCGGGCATTGGCGCCCCGCACATAAGTCTGGCGTGGCGTCACGGCATAACTTTTTCTGATTTCTTCTATTTTGGCACTCAGTCGGGCAATTTCCTGGCTGCGCTCAAATAACTGGGCGGCAGTGACATTTTCCGGCGGAATGGGTAACGGATCATGCTGCGGCTGACTGGCTTCCTGCAATCGGGACTTATCGACCGTCATCAGCTCCTCTTGCGCCTGTTTGACAGGTACCGGTGGGGGCGCCAGATCACGCACACTGGCGGGTGCAATACCCTGTTCCTGCGTGGGCGCGGTATTGGAAAAGGGGCTGCTATCGCGCACTTTTTCTTCCACGTTACCGCCGCCCAACTGGTTGGCCTGGGCGAGATAGTCGGCATCCTCGGGCTCTTCCTCGGCACGGTTATGGACCAGGGTGATTTCCATGGTAGACAGGCTATCCGGATCACTCTCATCCACCAGGTTGAAGCTAACCCCAAGAATGATAATGGCGTGCATTGCCAGCGCGAAAAATACAGTGAGGCTGAATCGGTCGCCTGAGCTGACTGAGATTGAGGCTGGTTGGGCAATACTTGTCATATATTAACTGATCTTGAACTCGCAGGAATTATACTGCGAACGATGTCTGTAAACATGATCAATCAATAATTATTTGCTGGCTGGTCCGGTAGCGCTGCAATTCCTGTGTCAGCCAATTATCACTATAAAGCAATTGGTTTTGGCAGCGGATCTGGTAGCGGTTGCCAGACATGCTGCTTTTACTCGCAATTCTGCTGATGAACTGCTCGGCATTTCCAATCCAACGGCTGGCATAATCATATTTTCTTTGCATGTGGTCGCGTGCTTCGCTGGCCGTATATTCGGTGTTGTTACGAATAAATATACAATCTGACTCAACAATAAAAGTGAACAGGTGCTGAACTTCCTGCTCAGTGTTTGCTGATATTGCTGTGACAGACAAGGGTAGCAGCATTAATATCAGTGATGTGATTAAACAGTTACGGAGTCTTTGCATATTGTTTTTGCTGTGGCTCAGCCATTTTGAAGGTGACCAGTAAGGGATTGTGATCCGATGACGTTACACCGGGGGTGGATGCTTCAACAATTTCCAGTCCACGGTAATAAACATGATCGATGGGATTACCAAACACGGTTATACGCCGGTGGCTCTCATAACCAACCCGCTGCAAGGACAGATCATAACTCAGTTCATCCAGTATGGCCTGACGGTCTTCTCGCCAACTGTTAAAGTCGCCGGCCAGAATTATCGGACCCCGATGATTTAGCAATACCTTGGCAAGAGCCTCGAACTGTTGACGGTAACTCTCCAGGCCCAGGGTGAAGTTGATGCCATGTACATTCGCGACCAGCAGGGATTGATTGGTACCGACCAATGGATAGGTGCTGACCAGGATAGACTTGGGAGTTTGGATAAGCGGTTCTTTTGCATACAACGCACAATGCCTGTTTGATTTATCACGAGATGCAGTCAGAACGCCGTTGGCATTGTCCCGGTAAATAAATGCTGTTGTCATTGCCCAGTTATAGGGTGATTCTGACAATATTGAAGTCAGTCTTTCATCCATATAGGCTTCTTGCAGAATCAGTAAATCCTGATCGTGACTAAGGCGGTGAAAATCAGTCGCCCAGTTGTCGCGTGACTGTTTATACATATTCCAGCTGAGGACTGATATGCGTTCAGGCGAGAGACCACTCTTGGCTGTTGCACCTTCCTGGGAAAGCGAAATATCGGCTGTACAGCGGGTGGATTGCTGCTTTGATATATTCGCAGAAGAGTGGCTGAGCTGTGGTTGTAAAGGAATATGAAAACATCCTGCCAGCAGTAGTGCCGCGAAAGTGATTACTGGATATCTCAGACTGTAAGAGTGGGTAATTTTGTGCACGATAAAATAATAATATGGTTGTTTAACGAGATTTGTCTGCCTGAGAATCAATAAGTTCCAGATAAATAACACTGGCTGAGAGGCGGTTCACATCTTTGCCTCCAACGGCGGGCTGATGTCAATTTTAGCCGGTTGTTGATAAAAGCGTACTCGCTTTGCCATTGCAGGGGTCAAATGGGCTCGGCCCTGTTTGTCAATCAACATGACGTGCGTAATGTCCATGCTATCGGCAATGCCGCGCCATTCTTCAGGCCCCGCCACGAATAATGCGGTGCTCGCGGCCGCGGCGGTCAGGGCGTCGGGGTGAATGACGGTTACCAACATGGTGTGGTCGGCGGGATAGCCTGTTCTGGGATCGAGCACATGGTGGTATCGCTTACCTTTGTATTCATAGAAATGATCACTGTCC
>CBDUOW010000255.1:0-3104 GCA_965368945.1 uncultured Gammaproteobacteria bacterium | reverse complement strand
TTAATCCAGATACTGCCGGGATCGCGATAGAACATCTGCGCTCCCTTGGCGGCAACCAGGGACTGGGGACTGCCCTTGTGTGCGGCTTCCTTGGTGGTCGCCTTGGGATCGCCCCCATGACAGATCACGCAACCTTCAGGATCACCATGTTGGGTGCCCAATGCCTTGATCGAAAGAAGCATGGCGCTATTCGGATCCCGAATGTTCTCGATGCCATCATGGCAACTCAGACAACCTGTCCCCTTCGCATACGCCGTGCCGGTAATAGTCCAGAGCAGCGCTAGCACGAGTAACGTTAGACGTTTCATTATTCTTCCCCTTTTGTGCACGGAAATACACACATGGCCAATTTCTTTCTCATATATGTAAGCACTATTCATTCCAGAGGTTCACGGTAGGTTTTTCGGATCGACGCGCTAAATCCAGCCATACCTCGACTGAATGGTAAATTATTATTTTAGTTCAATAAGTTAACAACTATCCTGACCCGGAGTTGAAGCTGACAGAGAAACCGGACGGTGCGTTATGCTGGATTTTTTCGCATACGGGATTGCCGGGCTTGCACAATCCTTTCAATTACGAAAGTGGGCAGGATGAAGATTTGAACGTTTTGTTCAATCATCTTCCTCTTCGTCCAGCGTGCTTCCAGGCGCAACTTCGATTCGATGATCACGAATCATGCGCCTGAGGCGTGGACGTGAGATACCGAGAATTTCACACGCCTTGCCCCTGTGCCAGTTCACCTCATTCAAAACATGCAGTACATGCGCCTTTTCCACTTCAGCCAGGCTTCTACCTGCTGACGGATCTGTTCCGGAATCAGACTGGGTCTGGAACGATGGCGTTACGCCACAACGCATCTCGGCAGGTAACATGTCGCGGGTAAGTGTATCCCCTGAAGACAGGGCCACGGCTTTCATCAGGACATTCTCCAGTTCACGTACATTTCCGGGCCAGTCGTAGCTGTCAAAACATCCCAATACGTCCTTGCCGATATGGCTCACGCTTCGATGCATCTCGTGATTGATTCGGCCCAGCAAAGTCTGCACCAGATCAATCAGATCCTCCTTGCGTTCGCGTAACGGCGGCAAATGAATAGTGACGACTTGCAGACGATAATAGAGGTCCTCGCGGAACAGACCGCGTGCCACACGTTCTTCCAGATCAACATTGGTCGCGGCAATAATACGGGCATCAGTGGTCTGTGATTTTTCTGCGCCCAGCGGAGTAAATTCTTTATATTGTAAAACCCGCAGCAACTTGGCCTGCATGGTAGGTGACATTTCACTGATTTCATCCAGAAAAATGGTACCGCCCCGGGCAAGAGCAAACTTGCCGGTCTGGCGTCCAACGGCACCGGTGAAGGCGCCCTTTTCGTGGCCAAACATATCTGATTCAAGCAGGGTTTCCACCAGGGCCGCGCAGTTCACCACTACAAACGGGCCATCAGGAGTGAGGCTGTTACGATGAATGGCGCGGGCCACGAGTTCCTTACCTGTACCCGACTCCCCGGAAATCAATACGGTCGCCGGACTTTTCGCCACCATACCGATATTTTTGAAGATCTCTTTCATCACCCGGCTACGCCCAACCATGGTTAATGGGGTAACCACCTTCGTCGAGTCGCAAGCAAGGACTGAATCCGTACCCTTGTCATTGAGGTTCAGCAACTTTTCAATTGCGGCATCCAGTTCATCCAGATCGATGGGTTTATGGATATAATCATCCGCACCTTTCTGCATCGCATCGATAGTGCTTTCCATATCATGGAAGGCAGTGATCATAATCACCCGCAAGTGGGGATAAATCTTTTTGAATTCGGACAATCCCTCAAGACCGGAACGACCGGGCATACGAATATCCGATATCAACACATCGGGCTCTTCTACCCTGGCGGACTCCAGGCCTTCATTAACACTGCAGGCTGTGGCCACCGTATGTCCCTGTGCATCCAGATGTAACTGCAGGGTACGGCCGCTGGCTTTATCATCGTCAATGATTAGTATTTTCGCCATGACTTCCTACGTTTACTCTGCGACAGCCATTAGCTCGCCGGGGGCTCTGGTCGGTAAGACAAATTCCGCACAAGTGCCTTTTTTCTTGTTGAGGCTCAAATGTACTTCAGCTCCGTGTTGATTGGCGATCTGCTTCACAATCGCCAGCCCCAGGCCAGTACCCTTGGCGCGAGTGGTGTAAAAAGGCTCGAAAAATCTGTCAGCCGTTGCCGGGTCGAAGCCACCGCCATTGTCGCAGATACGAACGCGAATGGCTGTGGCTACATCACCCAGAATCAGGGATGTCTGGACTATCAAGCGTCGATCATTACTTGCATTGCATTCAGTTGCCTGCGCGGCATTGTGAATGAGGTTGGAAAAAGCCTGCCGCAGTTTATTTGGATCACCTGGCAGGGTAGGTAAACCCGCTGCATAGTCGGTTTCAACCACAACATTCAGTTCATCAATACGTTTTTGAATCAGGCCCAGCGTACTATCCAGTAAGCGATCGATGCTTAACCACTCGAGCCGAATTGCATCCGGTTGTGAATAAGTTAACAGATCAGTAAGAATATCCTCCATGTAGTGGATTTGCTCCTGCGCGATATCCCTTAGTTCACGCACATCCCGATCCTGGGCATATTTCTTTCCGAGAATTTGCCAACCCATTTTGATGGACGACAACGGATTGCGAAGATCATGCGCCACCATACTTGCCATACGTCCCATTGCTGCCAGCGCCTGGGCATTGGCCAACTCAAGGTTACGTTCTTCCACTGTCTGTTCCAATGTTTTGCGCTGTGTAATGTCCTCCTTCACAGCGAGATAATGCGTTACAGCGCCGTCACCATCCCGAATCGCCGAGATCGATGCAGTCTCCCAGAACAGTGTTCCGTTCTTCTTGCGGTTGTGAAATTCGCCCCGCCATTCCTCTCCCCGCTCAAGTGTCTTCCACAGCGCCGCGTACTCTTCCGCATCCTTCTCCCCTGACTTGAGGATGTTCGGGTTTTGTCCTATCACTTCATCGGCGGTGTAGCCGGTGACTTCGGTAAATTTTGGATTAACATATTCAATGACCCCCTGACGATCTGTAATCATTACCACACTCGG
>CBDUOW010000254.1:0-3113 GCA_965368945.1 uncultured Gammaproteobacteria bacterium | reverse complement strand
GTTTATATGCGATGAAAAACAGCAGAATGGGAAAAAAATCAAACAGAAACTTCATTGTTATTTAATTGAATTAATGCAGAGTGGGATTGTTGGTGAGTTCGAAATATTTTTCCATGACACGGCGCACATGCTCGGGGTAGCCGATAACCTCCATTTGCTCCATGCCTTCGGTAAAAAAGCCAGCCGCATCCTCCGGCAGGCGAATTAATAATTGTGCAAAGGCCGGTTCCATTATCTCTGGTTGGTGACTGCGGGTGGAGACAATGGCATAGTTCAAATTCAGAATACGCCAGGGTCGACTCGGGTCACTCTTATCAATATCCTGTTTAATAACCGGTGCTACGGCATCCGCGATTTCCCGGTAGACATGACTCAGCTCCGCCAGGAAGACCGGATCCGTTGAGTTGTTAGCCACTTTGGACAACGCATCGACGATAGGTTCAATCTTATGCAGCGGACCCAAATGACGGGCAGCCCATACCCCTAGCGTGACGATGACTTCATCCAGTGCAGCACTGGTTTCTGTCAACTCCAGTTGGTCACACCAGTCACCCAGCTGGTTTAGCAAATCGAGACCATAATCGGACAATTCCTTGTAGTCGCTCGCAGCGCCACTGGCATCAAATTGTTCATCGGTTTCTCCCGGTTGCTGATCCATGTGGCGAATAATCTCGGCAAACCGACCCAGGCCTTCACAGATCTGTTCTGGATCAGGAAGCTGGGAGTCCGACATTTGGGCCGATTCTGCCACGCTGCGGGTTGATTCACACAACGCCAACATGGTGTCGGCCAGTTCCGGCAAATTGATTTCCAACGTGGCCATTAATTATCTATGAGATGGTTCGCTGTTAGTAAGGTTCAACACTTTAACATATCACTGTGACAGCGGCATGGGTTGCGAATCACGGGCCTGTTATACTGGCCTGATGTCCGGATTACAGTTTGATTTACATACCCATTCCACCGCCTCCGATGGCTCGCTTGCCCCTGCCGAGCTGGTGCGGCGTGCGGCTGCCTGTGGCATCGGGGTGCTGGCGCTGACCGATCACGACCAGACCGCTGGTTTGTCCGAGGCGGCCAGGGCAGCGCGTGAGGCGGATATTGAATTTGTCCCCGGAATTGAGCTCTCCGTCACCTGGTCTCACCAGACGTTTCATATTGTTGGGTTGGGGATTGATCCCGGCTGTGCTTCGCTGCAGGCGGGAATCGAGCGCATCAGTGCTTTCCGTCTCTGGCGGGCTGAGGAAATTGACCGCCGCTTGGCAAAAAAAGGGATTCACGGCGCGCTTGATGGTGCCCGCGGCTACGCCAAGGGTGCGATCCTGAGCCGGACCCATTTTGCCCATTATCTGGTCGCACAGGGGCATGCCCGGGATCTGCGCCAGGTGTTCAAGCGCTTTCTGGTCAGGAACAAGCCGGGCTACGTGCCGGGCGAGTGGGCCAGCCTGGAGGACGGTCTGGCCTGGATTCGGGAAGCGGGCGGGCTGGCAGTCATTGCACATCCTGCTCGCTATAAAATCAGTGCTACTCGACTACGCCAGTTGCTGGGGGAATTCCGGGAACTAGGGGGAGTGGGATTGGAAGTCGTATCCGGCAGCCACAGCCGCGATGACATCATGAGTATGGCCAACCTGTGTCGCCGTTTCGAACTGGCGGCTTCTGCCGGTTCGGACTATCACGGACCGGAAAACCCTTATCTGGGTCTCGGTCGCTTACCCTCATTACCGGCGGCATGTCAGCCTGTATGGGAGCACCCGGACTGGCGTGACGCGCACAACCTAGGGTAAAGCCGGTATGAGCCAGTATTTTCATATCCATCCGGACAACCCTCAAGCACGACTGATTCACCAGGCGGTGGAAATGGTTCGCCAGGGCGCGGTGATAGCGTATCCCACCGACTCGGCCTATGCCCTGGGATGTCATATCGGAGACAAGAAAGCGCTGGACCGGATTCGGCGCATACGCGAGGTGGGGGACAAGCATAATTTTACCCTGGTATGTCGCGACCTGTCGGAACTATCCAGCTATGCCAAGGTGGACAACGCGGCCTACCGACTGCTGAATGCACACACGCCGGGACCTTACACCTTTATTTTACCGGCAACCCGGGAAGTGCCGCGGCGCCTGCTGCACCCCAAGCGTCGCACCATCGGCCTGCGGGTCCCTGATAATCACATAACCCAGGCTTTGCTGAGCGAATTAGGCGAACCATTGATGAGCAGCACCCTGATCCTGCCGGGCCAGGAGATGCCCATGACCGAGGCCGATGAGATTCGGCAAGTGCTCGAGCACCAGCTGGACCTGGTGATTGACGGCGGTCACTGCGACATTAACCCGTCAACAGTGGTGGATCTGACGGGTGATAAACCTGAAGTGATGCGAGTGGGGAAGGGTGATCCGACTCCGTTTGAGTACTGATAGTCGCTCGAGCCGGACTGGGAATCAGGGTATAATTCATGAAACGGCCGGAAGCGCTGTATGAATAAATCTAACTAAAGTGTAGCTACCATATACAGATACCTGCCTAAATTGGCATGACCAGTTTCGAATCTGATGTTTTAATTTCCGGGAGATCCCATTGAGTTCTTTACCCAACCAGCAGCAGCGTGTGCTGTCCGGCATGCGCCCGACCGGTGCATTACATCTTGGCCATTATCACGGTGTCCTGAAAAACTGGATCAAGCTTCAGCATGAGTACCAATGCTATTTCTTTGCTGCCGACTGGCACGCGCTCACCACCCATTACGAAGATCCCCAAATATTGGAGCAGAGTGTCTGGAATATGATAATCGACTGGCTGGCGGTGGGGGTCAATCCCGGTTCGGCCACGCTGTTTATCCAGTCACGGGTGCCGGAACATGCCGAGCTGCACCTGCTGCTGTCAATGATCACGCCCCTGGGCTGGCTGGAACGTGTCCCCAGCTATAAAGATCAGCAGGAAAAGCTCAAGGAGCGGGACCTCGCTACCTACGGATTTCTGGGCTACCCCTTGCTGCAAAGCGCCGATATCCTGATGTACAAGGCCGGTCTGGTACCGGTGGGTGAGGACCAGGTCGCCCACGTGGAAATGACCCGGGAGGTCGCACGACGCTTTAATCACATCTATGGCCGGG
>CBDUOW010000253.1:0-3120 GCA_965368945.1 uncultured Gammaproteobacteria bacterium | reverse complement strand
GTGATTGGGTTCGAATTTCCCCACCAGCAAGATGCTTTAATTGATGATAGTCATAAAGTTGTCTTAATCCCGGCCGATTAAGTACATTGATCTCCTTCTCGTTATTCAAATCTCGATAAAGGAAACCATAATCATACGCAGGGCCATAAAACTGCGACATGAGGCAGAGTAAGTGCGGTTGAAATAACTGTTTGTGGTAGTAAAACGCATAGTTAGATGGGCCACACAGTAAATAGGCCAATCTTATTAGATAATGCCCTTTATTAAGCGTGGCGGTATTAATTGATCTGGCCGTAAAAATTGGTGCGCAAGGGCTGCGCCAAGAGTGCCAAAAAAGTACCGAGAACTGGCAACAAATTGTTTGTTTAGTCTCGGAGAGAATATAAACCAAAGAATGTTGGATGTAGAAATGATGAATGCAGGTAAAAAAGTAGATTTAGTCGTTGAGGGTCAAACGGAGAGACTTGGGGTAGACAATGAGGCATTGCCAGTATTTGAGGCGATTATGAATGAATTTTTAAATCAACTGGACGCGATTGACCAAAAGGTAACAAAAAAATTGCGGCAATCCATTTTTGCCCAGGTATCTCTCAGACTTTCCTCGTTGGTAGAAAGGCAACATCTGAATGCCTGGATTATGGGTTCTGCGGATCAATTAAAGATAAATATCGGGGTGGCGGACATGCAAAACTGTATTCATCACGCCTATCACAGTGCGTGTGAGTCCTTTGGTCCGAGTGAGACAGATGAGCTGCTGGCGCAAGCAGTAAAACAAACAGAAACAATGTCCATCGCGAGAGAATTTTCTCCCCACAAGCTTTTGTGAGAAAAAAAACCCGGCATCAGCCGGGTTTTCTAATCAGCCAGATTTTAGAACTCAGGCCGCGGCATCGGCGTCCATTTTCTTGTGGTAGCTGGCGACTCGCTCCACTTCATTCTTGGAACCCAGGATAACCGGGACACGCTGGTGCAGGCCGTCGGGCTTGATTTCCATGATGCGTTCACGGCCGGTTGAGCTGGCGCCACCGGCTTGTTCCACAATAAAGGACATCGGGTTGGCTTCATACATGAGGCGCAGTTTGCCGGCGGTATCCTTGGCTTTCATTTTCTCATCCAGGGGATACATGAAAATGCCGCCGCGGGTCAGGATACGATGCACTTCAGCCACCATGGAGGCAATCCAGCGCATGTTGAAATCTTCACCGCGGGCGCCATCCTTGCCAGCGAGGCATTCATCTACATAACGTTTTACCGGGGCTTCCCAGTGACGCATGTTGGAGGCATTAATCGCGAATTCGCGGGTGTCCTCAGGAATGTTCATATTGGGGTGAGTAAGTACAAACTCACCAATGTTCTGATCCAGGGTAAAGCCATTCACACCATTACCGGTGGTCAATACCATCATTGTTGAGGGGCCATACAAGGCATATCCGGCACAGACCTGTTCAGTGCCCGCCTGCAAAAAACCGTCGGCGGAGGGCTTGTCCTTGCATTCGCCGGGACAGCGCAGGATAGAAAAAATAGTCCCGACCGACACATTCACATCGATATTGGATGAGCCATCCAGCGGGTCAAAAGTAAGTAAGTACTTACCCCGAGGATACTTTGCCGGAATTGGATACACCTCATCCATCTCCTCAGAGGCCATCGCGGCGAGGTGGCCGGCCCATTCATTGGACCGGAGAAAGACATCATTTGAAATGATGTCCATTTTTTTCTGGTCTTCACCCTGCACATTTTCGGTCCCGGCTGCACCAAGCACACCAACCAGTGCGCCATGGTTAACCAGGTCGGAAATAACCTTGCAGGCCGTCACGATGTCATTCAACAGGGACGTAAAGTCACCGGTCGCGTCTTTAATGTGCCGCTGTTCTTCAATAATGAACTGCGTAATCGTGGTACGTCCGTTATGCATGGAATTAGCCTCTAGTATTTGGGAAATCGTGGTCCGCTGCGCAGCATCGGGGTGCAGCAGCAAACAAGGGCCGCGAAGTATATCAGTAAACGCGAATATGTTTAAATCACCGCCAGCTAAACCATAATTTAATTAAGGTTATATTAAAGGGGGCTGACTAATCCGCGCCATGGTGGTTTCAATCCAGGTTTCTGCCTCGGCGAGAATGGCTTCCGGCTTACGATCCCGGGTTTGAATGGGAGGACCAATGACCAGTTTGATGGTACCGGGCTTCTTCAGGAATTGTTTTTTGGGCCAGAATTCACCGGAATTATGCGCGACAGGTACAACCGGGTAGCCGCTCTCCGCTGCCAGGATGGCGCCGCCTTTTTTGTAGCGGACTTTTTGGCCAGGCCGAACCCGGGTGCCTTCCGGAAATATCACAACCCAGATCCCGGCTTTGAGGCGCTTTATTCCCTGACTCACGATTTGCTGAATGGCGTTATGGCCGGCGGCACGATTGATGGCAATCGGCTTGAGGAGAGTCAGGCCCCAGCCGAAAAAAGGGACCCACATTAACTCCCGCTTAACCACAAAGGTCTGGGGTGGAAATATCAGCTGCAAAGCCATGGTTTCCCAGGTGGACTGGTGTTTGGAAAAGATAATGGCAGCACCTTCAGGAATATTTTCCTTGCCCTCTACGACATAGTCCACTCCACACAGGTGCTTTAACAGTGAGACATTCAGTGCGGAATAGGGATGGGCAACGGCGTAGCGGTAGGTGAACGGCAGCAGTACCAAAAATATTGAGAGCAAGCCAACGATCAGGGTTAAAGTGATCATAAAGGCACTGAAGATAAGGGATTTTATGTATTGCATGGATTCAGTCTGAGTTACTCAGCAGGGCGTCCACGGCTGCCGCCAGATCCGTATAGACAGGGATATCGTTGATGTGATCCGTGTTTGCCAGGGTGTGTTCGCCCTTGCCGGTTCTGACAAGTATCGGAAATGCGCCAACGGCGCGTGCAGCCTGGATATCACGCAGGGAGTCACCAATAATCGGTACATTAGTCAGTTCGACATTAAAATGGTTGCCGATTTCAGTTAACAAGCCGGGTAGTGGTTTGCGACAGGTGCAGTCGTCATCGGGCCCATGGGGACAATAGGCAATATAGTCAATCTCTCCACCTTGCTCATCCAGTAAATGGGCGAGCTTGTTATGCATG
>CBDUOW010000252.1:0-3131 GCA_965368945.1 uncultured Gammaproteobacteria bacterium | reverse complement strand
AACCCCGGTATCAGAACGTAGTGGATGAAGTGCTGGAGTTTTTACTGCAACGGGTCGCATGCTGTGAAGCGGCAGGGATCTCGCGTGAATCACTGATGATCGATCCCGGTTTTGGTTTTGGCAAAACGTTACAACATAATCTTGCGCTATTTCATGATCTGCAACGGTTTGTTGCCACAGGCTTGCCGCTGCTGGTGGGGGTGTCTCGCAAGTCCATGATTGGTGAGGTGCTGGACATTCCGGTCGAGGAACGCATGCCGGTCAGCGTCGCGCTGGCTGGTTTGGCTGCCTGGATGGGAGCTGCGATTATTCGCGTGCATGACGTGCAGCCGACTGCGCATGCCGTTAAAATGTGTCAGGCAATAAAAAATACACCCTGAAAGCTATGACTCGACGTTATTTTGGAACTGATGGTATCCGCGGCAAGGTAGGGCAATATCCTATCACCCCGGATTTTGTGCTCAAGTTGGGCTGGGCTGTCGGTCGCGTATTGGCCGGTGACGGTAACCGCAAGGTTTTAATCGGAAAAGATACACGCATTTCCGGCTACATGTTTGAATCCTCGCTGGAAGCGGGTCTGACTGCGGCGGGGGTTGATACCCTGCTGCTTGGTCCCATGCCAACACCGGGGATTGCTTACCTGACCCGTACTTTGCATGCCAACGCCGGCATTGTGATCAGTGCATCGCATAATCCCTTTGATGACAATGGCATCAAGTTTTTTTCCGCCGAAGGTACCAAGCTGCCGGATGATGTTGAATTAGCCATCGAGGCCGAGCTTGATAAAGATATACAGTGTCAGGATTCCGCCCACCTTGGTAAGGCGGTGCGTGTCACTGATGCGGCCGGCCGTTATATCGAATTTTGTAAAAGGTCTATATCCCAAAAATTAAGTCTGCGCGGCCTGAAAATTGTCGTCGACTGTGCGAATGGCGCCACTTATGACATCGCCCCCAAAGTATTTGATGAACTCGGTGCTGAGGTTATCGCCATTGGTGATGATCCCGATGGAATGAATATCAATGATGGATGCGGATCGACGCAACCTGAATGGCTCCAAAAGAATGTTCGCATCTCAGATGCTGATCTTGGGATTGCCTTTGATGGGGATGGCGACCGGGTCATGATGGTGGATTCACAGGGTAATCTGGTCGACGGCGATGAACTGCTCTACATCATTGCCCAAGAGCGTCAGCAGTCGGGCAAGTTGTCCGGCGGGGTGGTGGGTACTGTCATGAGCAACCTGGGACTGGAGCATGCACTGGTCCAAAGTGAGATACCATTTGTACGTGCCAATGTTGGTGATCGTTACGTGATGGAGCAACTGCTGGCACAAAACTGGTTGCTGGGTGGGGAATCTTCCGGACACATTATTTGTCTCGACCGGACGACCACCGGGGACGGGATTATTGCTGCTTTGCAGGTACTGGCAGCCATGGTTAAATCAGAGCAGGGACTGGGAGATTTACTTGCCGGCATGGAGAAGTATCCCCAGACACTGGTTAATGTCCGGCTGGGCAAGCAGGTGGATGTAATGAGCCTGCAATCGGTGAAGGGCGCAATTCAGGCAGCCGAGCAGCAACTGGCGGATACCGGCCGAATCCTGTTACGACCTTCAGGAACCGAGCCATTGATTCGGGTGATGGTCGAGGGGCAGGACAGCGGTGTGGTAGAACAGGTCGCCAATGATCTTGCCGCAGTCGTGCGCTCAGCGCTAAGTAGCTGAAAATCAGTAGTTTCCGCGTATTTTCCCGCTAACTTTGATTGATTTATTGCCGCGCTAACGGTAAGCTTGCGCGCTCTTAAATTTATGCAAATTGAACCTGGATAGAGGATTTTCATGCGTCAACCACTGATTGCCGGTAACTGGAAGATGAATGGCTCTCGTAGCAGCAACAAGGCACTGCTGGAAGGCATCAAGGCGGGCATCGGCGAAGTAAAGTCAGCCGAAGTGGCAGTTTGCGCTCCTTATGTTTACCTGGCTGATGTTGAGCAGGAGCTGGCGGGTACCCCCATTGTCTGGGGTGCGCAGAATCTCAGTACCGAGGAAAAGGGTGCCTTCACTGGAGAAATCGCGGCCTCGATGCTGCTGGATTTCAAGTGTAAATACGTAATTGTGGGGCATTCCGAACGCCGTTCCCTCTATGGCGAAGATGATGATATTGTCACCAAGAAGTTTGCCATGGCCCACAATGCAGGTTTAAAGCCGATTTTATGTGTCGGTGAAACCCTGGAAGAACGCGAGCAGGGCATTACCGAGGAAGTGATTGCGCGCCAGATTAATGCAGTGATGAATACCCTGGGTGCCAGCGTCCTGGGGGAAGGCGTCATTGCTTATGAACCGGTTTGGGCTATTGGTACCGGTATAACCGCCACCCCGCAGCAAGCACAGGATCTGCACGCTTTTATCCGTAAATTGATTGCCCATCAGGATCCGGGTGTCGCCGAACTGATTCGTATCCAGTACGGTGGCAGTATGAATGCGGCTAATGCAGCCGAACTGTTGGCCATGCACGATATCGATGGCGGCCTGATTGGTGGAGCCTCCCTCAAATCTGAAGACTTTCTGACCATCTGTCGGGCAGCGGGATAAATCCCACTCGACGGGAGATAATTGAATATGTTGTATAACATTATATTAGCGGTATTTGTCCTGATCTCCGTGGCCCTGGTTGGGCTGATCCTGCTGCAGCAGGGTAAGGGTGCAGATGCCGGCGCGGCCTTCGGTAGCGGTGCTTCCGGCACGGTCTTTGGTTCGCGCGGTTCCGCTTCATTTCTGACCCGTACCACGGGTATTCTGGCAGCGCTGTTTTTTGTTTTAAGTCTCAGCCTGGCTTTTCTGTCTAATCAGAAGACTAAGCCTAGCAGTGTGGTGGAACAACAACTCCAACAACAAGAAGCGGCCAGCCAGGATGTTCCTGCATCCGATATTCCGGCCGTAGATCAGGAGAAAGCACCGGCTTCAGATGTTCCCGCATCTGATTAAACCGTAAACAATCATTGCCGAAGTGGTGGAATTGGTAGACACGCTATCTTGAGGGGGTAGTGGCGTAAGCCGTGCCGGTTCGAGTCCGGCCTTCGGCACCATCCATGAAAAAAAGACCTTCATATCGTCGCGGTATGGAGGTTTT
>CBDUOW010000251.1:0-3156 GCA_965368945.1 uncultured Gammaproteobacteria bacterium | reverse complement strand
ATTCCATTGATGAGTTGAAGCATTACCGTGAGCATTTCCTGAAGATTGCCCAGGCCTGATGGACTTTGAAGAACTGCTTTGTTGCAGGATTTACATTAATTAACAAATGCCTTCCTGCCTCCTGCATGGGGTATGTCGCATCAGGGAAGCTGCTGCAAGATTTTGCCTGATGCTATCCCGTGGTCGCCTAAGCCTTTGATAAAATAATGAAATTCGTTGATGACGATGTGATCCGGATTGCGGGATTCACGCATCCTGAGCAGAATTCAGGGTAAACAGGCGTTGATTTTTCCAGCCTGAAAAATAACACGTATTCAATCTGGGGCTTTATTTTTGTATTTCAGTGAATTACAGCACAATATTGATGTATTATTCCAAGAATGACATCGCGTTTGTGTTTATATGTATTAAAGTAGTTAGAGGGATCCCCTCAGCGCAAACGGATTAGGGAGATATTTGTGGCACCACAACCACAAAGCAAACTGCATAAGATTGAGGTTATGCCATGAATGGCATTGCAATGCACGCGACAGACCAGTCTCGCCACCAGAGTGATATCGTCGAACGGCATGAGCCGTTGGTCAAACGAATAGCCTACCACCTCATCAATCGCTTGCCCGCCAGCGTCCAGCTGGAAGATCTCATCCAGGCCGGCATGATTGGCCTGCTGGAAGCCGCGCGTAATTACGATGAAACCCAGGGCGCGAGCTTCGAAACCTATGCCGGAATTCGCATCCGCGGCTCCATGCTGGATGAAATCCGTAAAAATGACTGGGCACCCCGCTCGGTACATCGCAAGGCGCGCATGGTGGCCGAAGCGGTGCGGGAGATCGAGCATAATGAGGGTCGCGATGCCCGCGATACGGAAATCGCCGAGTCACTCGATATGAGCCTGGAAGAGTATTACAAAATTCTGCAGGACAATTGTTATCACAAGGTATTGAGTTTTGAGGATATGGGCACGGGTGACGATTCCATGCTGGATAACATGTCCGATAACGCCCCCGGTATTCTCGATGGCCTGCAGCGGGAGAATATCCGCCACATGGTGGCCGAATCCATTGCCAGCCTGCCGGAGCGGGAACGCCTGGTGATGGCACTCTATTATGATGATGAACTAAACCTGCGCGAGATCGGCGCCGTTATGGGAGTGAGTGAATCCCGCGTCAGCCAGATTCACAGCCAGGCCGTGGTGCGGCTGCAGGCCCGGATGCAGGCCCGCCTGGAAGAAGAATAATCAGTATTGCCCCCAGTTTGCTTGCGGCATTCAACCGCCAGCTCTCAATCCGTAAGCTTTAATTTCCCTCAGTGTAACCCCCCAAAACCTTAATGCCTTGAGCCGGTTCTTCAGCGGCCAGTCTTGCAGTCAAAATTGTTAACGAATGTTAAATCATTAAAGTCCTGCTGACTCAAGCCGATACGCCTACTAATCGGTCTCGTTAGGTGGTAACGAGCGTGGTTGGGACAAAGTCTGGTGTATTGATATTCCTGACCGAATGAACGGGTATGTTAGAACATAGTAACGTTCTTATGCATACCTCAAATCTGAGTATATGAATGGGATTAGCTGAGTAATTTATTGGAAATAGAGCTAGTTATTAAGTTTTATTGATAAATCACTTTAGCTATCTATAATAAACAATGCCTGTTAAAAACAATACACATGGGTTTTCCTGCAGGATGTTGTATTTATTGGGGAAATTTTCTTGTGGAAATCTCGCGTACTCAGCTGCGTGGAACTAGGAGAATAAGTATGAGAATGAAGAACTTGTCTGTGCTGGGACTGGTGTTGGGCCTGGCGCCCGCGGTCAGTCTGGCAGAGGTGGAACTCAGCGGGTATCTTTCCTTTGCCGCGACCTATGCCGATAGTGATAACACACTCGACACGACTTATTACAATGCCCTGGCCGATACCAATAACTGGGACTTTGATACCCGTAGCAACCATGTGGGCGTGCAGCTCTATTCGGCACTCACCAACAAGGTCTCGGTGACTCTGGGTCTGACCGCAGAAGGTGGTCAATCCGATTATCAAGTGGAACCGGAATGGGCCTATGGCACCTACCAGTTTAACGATGACTGGGGTCTGCGCATGGGTCGCTTCAAGGGACCGTTCTACATGGTGTCCGATTACCGTGATGTGGGTTACGCCTATCCCTGGGTCCGTCCGCCGGAAGAGGTGTACAGCACCAACCCGATCAAATCCATTAACGGCCTCGACCTGGTGTTCCAGAAGAGCCACCAGAACGTCAACTACCTGGTGGAACTCTATGGGGGCTCAGGTAAGAACACCGCATTGGCAAATCCAAATGCAGGCCTCGGTGCCGACTTCCCAGTTGATTTCGAGACCTACAACAGTTTGGGGTTTAATGCCAGTGTGGGTACCGAGGCCGTTACCTTCCGTGCTGGGTATTACAACACCAAGGTTGATGTTCCTCTTTTCGCTATAGCGGCTGAGTCTGGCTCTTTTGCTGGTTTAGGTTTGATCGTCGACTGGCGCAATATCGTGTTCTACAGCGAATACATTCAGCGTGATACCGATACGAACTTAACTGGTGCGTTCCCGGATCAGAATGCCTGGTATGCCACGCTGGGATATCGTTACCGGACGATTCTGCCCTATGTCACTTTTGCCGATATAGATGAAGGCAATGACGCAGCTCCTAATGCGCTGAGACAATCTTCAGTGGCGCTGGGCTTGCGCTGGGACATCGATGATGCCGCCGCGGTCAAGTTCGAAGCGAAGCAGACCGATCCGGGTGAAAGCAGCTTCGGTGGTCCTTTTGCCAAGATCGGCTTATGGGATACGCCCCAGGATGATAAGGGCAATATCTACACCATTACGTTCGATACAATTTTCTAAGGGGTTGCAGAGATGAGAACAATGAAAACGCGTATCGCGGGGACACTGCTGGGTTCCGCACTCTTCCTGCTGGCATCCGTCGCTGCAGCTGAAGTCGCCATTATTACCCATCCGGGTACCCAGGAAATCGGGTTGTCCAAGACAAAAGTGGCCGACATTTACCTGGGGAATATCAAGTCCTTCAAGGATGGCACCACCGCCAAACCGGTGGACCAGGCCAAGGGCAGCCCATTGCGGGCCAAGTTCTACAAGGCGATTCTGGGTAAAACCGAAACGGAAATGAATCGCTACTG
>CBDUOW010000250.1:0-3160 GCA_965368945.1 uncultured Gammaproteobacteria bacterium | reverse complement strand
GCTTCGATTTTAATAACTCCCGCTGATATTTTGGATCAGAGCAAAAAGTATCCAGGTGTAATCATAAGATGAACATGGTTTGTCATGAACACCCAAGCCTGTATTACAATACTATATTTTAATTTTAGTGAATACTCATCCAGTCAGGAAATAAGTAGCGTCATCTCATTTAATCCGGGTTTCTCTGCTGTAGAGAAACCCTCGTACATAATTATTTAGGCATAACGCCATAATAATGGGGGTCAGTGACAAATGTAAATGATTCTCAGTTGCCACCGACCCCTTTAATTGTTCTGCAATAATAATTGGAGTCAGGTTATTTAAAGACAAGAGGGGACAGAAAAATATATCTGTCCCCGTTTGCTGTTTCCTGAAACGCTACGCCAGGATTAGGCGAGATCAAAGCGGTCCGCGTTCATCACCTTGGTCCATGCTGCGACGAAGTCCTGCACGAACTTTTCCTTGTTGTCATCTTGTGCATACACTTCGGCATAGCCGCGAAGGATCGAGTTGGACCCGAAGACGAGATCAACTCGTGTCGCCGTCCACTTTACCTTATCCGTCTTGCGGTCGCGGATTTCATACAGGTTATTACCGGCTGGCTTCCATGTGTTGTTCATGTCTGTCAGGTTCACGAAGAAGTGATTCGTCAGAGCACCTTCGCGCTCGGTGAACACACCATGCTTGGTGCCGCCGTGATTGGTACCGAGCACACGCATACCGCCAACCAACACGGTCATCTCCGGGGCGGTCAGCCCCATCAATTGCGTGCGATCGAGCATCATCTCTTCGGCGCTGACGACATAGTCTTTCTTCAGCCAGTTGCGATAGCCATCATGCAGAGGCTCCAGCACTTCGAAGGCTTCCACATCAGTCATCTCGTCTGTTGCATCACCGCGCCCGGGTGCGAAAGGAACCGTGATATCTAAACCCGCAGCCTTTGCCGCTTGCTCGATACCGACGTTACCAGCCAGCACGATCACATCAGCAATGCTTGCACCGCTTTCATTTGCAATGGGTTCAAGAATACCGAGCACCTTGGCCAGACGTTCAGGCTCGTTGCCTTCCCAGTCCTTCTGGGGAGCCAGGCGGATACGCGCGCCGTTGGCGCCACCCCGCATATCCGAACCGCGGAATGTTCTGGCGCTATCCCAGGCGGTGGCCACCATCTCGCTGATACTCAGACCGCTGGCTGCA
Organism: uncultured Gammaproteobacteria bacterium; assembly: GCA_965368945.1. Lineage (GTDB taxonomy): Bacteria > Pseudomonadota > Gammaproteobacteria > UBA6429 > Thiohalophilaceae > JAHEIJ01. Next base: position 1,963 of record CBDUOW010000250.1, on the reverse strand, counting down.
ATCTTGTCCTTCACAGCCAGGACATCGTAGTCAGTGATGCCTGCCGGAACCGGGTCTTGCCATATCAGCTCTTCCTTCGGCACATCGGGACCGATGTAACGCGCCTTGGGCCCCATGTCACGGTGGGTCAGCTTGAACCAGGCACGCGCGAAAGCATCATTGAAAGAGTCAGGATCAGCGCGGAACTTCTCCATGATTTCGCGGTAGGTCGGATCCATCTTCATCGCCATGTCGGCGTCGGTCATGATGGGTTTGCAACGGATCGAGGGGTCTTCCACATCAACTGGCATGTCTTCTTCCTTGATGTCGACGGGTTCCCACTGCCAGGCACCGGCGGGGCTCTTCACCGATTTCCACTCGTGATCGAGCAGCATGTCGAAGTAACCCATGTCAAACTTGGTAGGGTTAGACGTCCAGGCCCCTTCGAGACCACTGGTTACCGTGTCGCGGCCGATGCCACGCTTGGTGTGGTTGTTCCAGCCCAGGCCCTGCTCTTCGATAGCGGCACCTTCCGGTTCCGGGCCCAACAGCGCCGCATCACCGTTGCCGTGGGTTTTACCAACCGTATGCCCACCGGCTGTCAGGGCGACGGTTTCCTCATCGTTCATGGCCATACGTTCAAAGGTCACACGTACATCATGGGCGGTCTTGAGCGGGTCCGGATTACCGTCCACACCTTCAGGATTGACGTAGATCAGGCCCATCATCACCGCAGCCAAGGGGTTTTCCAGGTCCCGTTCACCGGAGTAACGGCTGCCTTCGCTACCGCTGGGGGCGAGCCATTCCTTCTCCGAGCCCCAGTAGATGTCCTTTTCCGGATGCCAGATGTCCTCACGGCCAAAGCCAAAGCCAAAGGTCTTCAGCCCCATGGATTCATAGGCAATCGTGCCCGCGTAGGCAATCAGATCGGCCCAGCTCAGCTTGTTGCCGTATTTCTTCTTGATGGGCCAGAGCAGACGACGCGCCTTGTCCAGGTTGGCGTTGTCCGGCCAGGAGTTGAGCGGAGCAAAGCGCTGGTTACCGGTACCGGCACCGCCGCGACCATCCGCGATACGATAGGAACCGGCCGCATGCCAGGACATGCGGATCATGAGACCACCATAGTGCCCCCAGTCGGCCGGCCACCAGTCCTGGCTGTCCGTCATCAGCGCGTGCAGGTCTTTCTTGAGCGCTTCAAAGTCCAGTTTTTTAACCTCTTCCCGATAGTTGAAATCTTTCCCCAACGGATTGGTCTTGCTATCGTGTTGATGCAGAATGTCAAGGTTGAGGGCCTTGGGCCACCATTCCATGTTCGACATGCCGCTCTCTGTGGCACCGCCGTGCATTACCGGACATTTACTCATATCGTTCATAGTGTGATCTCCTTTCCTCATCACAACTTAACTTTTCTGGGTAGCCATATATAGTCCTTTTGGGATTCATTTGACTAATTGATTTTCTCTAAGACTTCGATAGCTTAAAGCAATAATGAGAGGCAATACACAAACGTAACAATTAGTTAATGAGTCCGGCTCAAACAATTGCTTGAATTTCATTCAAAAGCTCCTGTTACTGTTAGCTGATTATTTATGTGCGGCGAGATACAGAAATTTCAATGAATACCATGTAGAAAATGTGGATTAGCTATTTACTCAGGCTAATTGAAATAAAGCTGATCCATTTGGAGTAACAAAAAATACGGTTTACCAAAAAATAAAAAAGGCCAAAGAGACAATAACCCATAAATAAGGGTCAGAGAGGAATTTCTACTAATATTCGAGTCGGCTTATATTAGAAACAAAGTGACCAGAACAAGCAACGCGCGTTGACCAGAGCTTGTAGAACAAGATCAGGGAATCCCTGATGATTCCTGAAAGGAATCTAGGGCAGGGAATGCTGTATGCGACCGGAGCGAAGCGTAGGACGTACCTAATGCGACCAGAACAAACCGTGTGCATTCGGGAAGTACTTAATGAGTTAATGG
>CBDUOW010000249.1:0-3167 GCA_965368945.1 uncultured Gammaproteobacteria bacterium | reverse complement strand
TGAGCAGAAACGGCCCCTATTTTGGCTGATGGAATACTTGAGGGTGAAACTCAGAATTTACATTCTCAGGGTAGTACCCGCGTCAGTAAACACCTTGAAAGTACCCCATTTTTCCCCCGTCAAGGGTGATTCGGCGCCACGTTGGATTCTCTAGTCTTGTACGGATAGGAGAAGTTTATACGGCAAATTGGACAAGTGGTGAAAGGAGATTGAGATGAAATTTAAGTTTATTACCTATCTGGCTATGAGCGGGCTTCTGTGCGCTGGCATGGCGTCAGTCAGCTGGGCGGAACCGCCGAAAATGGTCACCCAGTCACCCGAAATGAAAATGACCACGCCGATCCCGAAAAACATCACCACACCCGACAAGGTGAAAACCTCGATTGGTAAACTCAAGTTTTTCGATGGCGTACCGACCGAAGACACGGTCGAGAAAGTCTATGATTATGTGGATCGTGCTCGTGCGGTGGAAGTGTTCATCAATATGATGCCGGCGGTCTCGATGTACCATCTGCGCCAGGGCATGCGCGATATTGACCTGAACAACTCAAATCAAATCCTGATTGCAGAACAATTAGGTGATTCCAAACCACTGGTACTGACCTGGAATAATACTTCGCTCTACACCTGGGGGTTTCTCGATCTGAAAAAGGATGGGCCGACTGTTGTTGAAGTGCCGCCCGGTGTGCTTGGTGTCTTCAATGATATGTACTTCCGCTACATCGCTGACATCGGTGCTGCAGGCCAGGATAAGGGCAAGGGCGGTAAATACCTGGTACTGCCGCCGGATTATCAAGGTGATGTCCCCAAGGGTTACTTCGTCGTCAGGTCCAAGACCTATGGAGTATGGAATTTCATGCGCGGCTATGTCGAGAAGGGAGTCAAGGAAGCGACCGACCGTATCAAGAACAACCTCAAGGTGTACCCGCTGGCGAAAAAAGGCAATCCACCGAAGATGGAATTCATCAATATGTCAGGTTTGGCGGAATACCAAACCATCCCGCCCAACGACTTCAGTTTTTATGAGAGTCTTAATAACCTGATTCAGGAAGAACCGATCGGCTGGCTGGATCCGGAGGACACTGGACTGATTGCTTCTATCGGCATCGTCAAGGGTAAGCCATTCAATCCTGATGAACGAATGAAGCAGATCCTTACCGATGCGGTTGCCATCGGCAACGCCTACGCGCGCGCCAACACCGTATTCCCTCGGGATCCTGGTCATCGTGTTTACCAGGGCACCGACAGTGAGTGGGTGATGGCCTTCCCGAATAAAGATACCTACTTCCTGAAGGATGGCGCGCGCCGGTTCGATTCGCGCTTGTGGATGCACTATAACGCGGTGGTCGTCACCCCGGCGATGGCGCTGACGCGACCGGGTGCCGGTTCCGATTACCTGATTGCCGGCCTGGATTCCAAACATCGAGCCCTCGATGGCGGCAAGACCTATAAGCTGCATGTACCACCCAACGTTCCGGTGAAGAACAACTGGTCGGTAACCATTTACGACACCCAGACCCGCTCCATGCTGCAGACCGATCAAAAGTATGCAGGCATTAATAGCCTGGGCGAGGGTCAGAAAAAGAATGCGGATGGCTCAGTCGACGTTTACTTTGCACCCGAGCTTCCAAAAGGTGTTGATAAACGTAACTGGATACAGAGCATTCCTGGCAAGAGCTGGTTCATCATTTTCCGGGCCTACGGTCCGCTTCAACCCTGGCTCGACAAGACATGGCGTCCGGGTGAACTCGAGTTGGTGAAATAGTGGTAGCAAACGGCGGATGATTTTATTGGCGCGGGCGATAGTATTCGTCCGCGCAATGTTACCGTGATGTTGTAACGCACTCGACAGATTATCGGAGTACGGAAATGTTTCAACACCTACGTTATAGGCGGGTAACCTTGAGTATTCTCATGTTGTTCATGGGTGTCATGAGTTCCTCGTGTACCTCATTCGGTCCCAAGGAAGTGATCTCGAGTCATACCGCCTATAACGAATCGGTCCAGCTGACGGTGACGCGTGAAGTTTTGTCGAACATTGTCAGGTCGCGTTATCTGGATCCGATGCAGTTTCTTGCGGTCAGTGCCATCAATACCCAGTTTTCTGTCAATGTCGGTGGGACAGCAGGCGTAGCCGGTATCGGTCAGACAGGTGCCTCGGGTGATGTTGGTGCCTCCATAGGCTATAGCAATTCGCCGACGATTACCTTTATTCCGCAATCCGATTACGCGTTCTATGCATCACTCAATTCTTCGTTTGAAGTGAGTGAGGCCATCGCATTTGGACAGGCGTACCGTTTCGCACAGTCGCATCCTGACTGGCTCGCCCTGAGCTTGAGCTTTTCGTTCGCCTCGATCAACGGCGCTGATGACTTTGTCGGCGGAAAATTCAACAAACGTTATAGCCAACGTATTGATGCGCTGGCGCGTTTGTTACAACTCGGGTCGTCATACCAGCAGGTGCCTGAATGGGACTACGATACTGTTGCAATTGCAAAGGACAAGGTGACGGGCGAGGACATGGTCGATGCCTTTGGTGCCGGCTTGTACTTCGTTGAAGAAAATGCGGGGAAAAATCTCAGGCTCGCCAGGTACCGATTGGTCATCGCGTTGAGTCTTCCCGCACCGGGTGATCCACAAGTCGTTGCGGCACTCAAAGATCTCGGCGTCAGGCCGGGCAGGACGCGCTATATTTTACGACCGCCGATGCATGCCACACCTGGTGCCATCGATCCTTATGCTATCTGGGTGACACCCCGTTCAATGGCGGATGTGTTAAACCTTGCTACCCATTTTGTTGATGTGCCGGCTGAGCATGCCGGGATTGTGCCGCCACTAGAGATCACTGTCAGTCAATCTTCAGTGATGTCAGCGGTGCGGATCCGCAGTGCAAAGGATGAGCCCCCTTTTCCATACCGGGTGCAGCATCGTGGTCACTGGTTTTATGTGGATGACACGGATATCAACTCAAAGGTGTTTCTTGAAGCAATGGTAACAGCCTATTCATCTCGCGTGGGATCGAAACAAGTTGGGGATGATACACCGCAGGTGGTGATCCCGGTCGGTGGCGGATGAGATTTAATATGACAAGTTCGATGCGATTAAATATCGAAATTGGATGGTCGCACTCTGTAAGTTATTTGGTTTATGAAAAAGAATGATTCTTT
>CBDUOW010000248.1:0-3181 GCA_965368945.1 uncultured Gammaproteobacteria bacterium | reverse complement strand
ATAATTGCCACGCCCTGACCTTCCCTGGCAATACGTTCCAACGCATCCCGCAAAGGCCAACCACAATCACGCCGTTGGCTGCCGAAAATATCACACAGGCTGTTTTCCACATGCACGCGTACCAGTGCAGGTTTACCGGGTTCCAGATCGCCCTTCACCAGTGCGAGATGGACCTGGTTATCTATAACATTACGATAGGCATGTAACTTGAATTCACCAAATTCAGTGGGCATGCGGGAGGTTGCCACCCGTTCGACGGTTTTTTCATTGAGCATACGATACTCGATGAGATCCGCAATGGTGCCTATTTTGATATCATGCTCCGCCGCGAATTTCTCCAGATCCGGACGCCGCGCCATACTACCGTCTTCATTGAGGATCTCGACGATCACCGAGGCCGGTTCCAGTCCCGCCAGGCGGGCCAAATCACAACCGGCCTCGGTATGGCCCGCACGGGTTAACACCCCGCCGGGTTGGGCCATCAAAGGAAAAACATGGCCAGGTTGTACCAGATCGGATGCCTTGGCATCGGCAGCCACTGCCGTTCTGACGGTTACCGCTCTATCCGCGGCTGAGATGCCCGTGGTAACCCCATCGGCGGCTTCGATCGAGACGGTGAAATTCGTCGTATGGCGCTCATTGTTCTGGCTTACCATCATTGGCAACCGCAGGCGCTCACATCGCTCCTTGTTAAGCGTCAAACAAATCAAGCCGCGACCATAGCGCGCCATGAAGTTAATATCTTCAGCCCGCACCAGCTCCGCCGCCATAATCAGGTCGCCTTCGTTTTCGCGATCCTCATCATCCATCAGGATGACCATCTTGCCCTGACGGATATCTTCAATAATTTCTTTGCTACTGTTTAGCGCCATAAACTTAAAGTTCCTGCTTCGTCGTCACTGCTTACGGATTCTTGATAAACCCGTATTCCTGTAATTTTTCCAGACTGATCCCATCACCCTGCTTGTCAGCCGCTTTGTCACCGAGTAACAGACGCTCGAGGTATCGGGCTATGATATCAACTTCAAGGTTAATCTGCGTGCCGGGTTTAAATTCACTCATGGTCGTCTCAACCAGGGTATGGGGCACTATGTTCAGTTCAAACTCGGCGCCATTCACGTCATTCACGGTCAAACTGATCCCGTCGACACAAATCGAGCCTTTCTCCGCGATATAACGTGCCAGTTCAGCCGGAGCCCGGATCACAAAGCGTTCGGAGCGCCCATCCGACTGACGACTTACGACTTCACCGATGCCGTCCACATGGCCGCTGACCAGATGCCCGCCCAGACGGGTAGTCGGTGTCAGGGCTTTTTCCAGATTCGCCCGACAGCCTTTTTGTAAGCCGGCAAAAGTCGTACGACTCAGGGTCTCACCGGACACATCCGCCCAGAAACCATCACCAGGCAAATCCACTGCCGTCAGACACACTCCATTAACCGCTATACTGTCGCCTGACTGCACATCGGCCAGATCCAGTTTGCCAGTCTGCACACGAACCCGTGCGTCCTCGCCTTTGGGTTCCAGTGCGGCGATTGTGCCAATGGCCTGAATAATTCCGGTAAACATAATTCCAGTTCCAATCGTCTCGGGTTATCAGGCGCGGTTCACTGTTGCGGTGATTCGCCAATCCTGACCGACAGCCCGAATGTCGGAGATGTTTAGCTCAATTTTTTGATCCATGCTGTCCATCCCCGGCAAGCGGAACAAGCCACGCGCACTGTCGCCCATCAGAATAGGCGCCATATAAATGACCAGTTCATCAATCAGGCCGGCCTTGAGCATTGCGCCACTCAGGGTGGCACCCGTTTCAACCAGGACTTCGTTAACTTCCATTTCACCCAGCGTATCGAGCACCGCTAGCATATCCACCGTATCACTACAAAATGGCAAACAAATCACTTCGGCCCCGGCACGTTGCAGTGCTTCCCTGGCCGCCTCATCGTCGCTGCAGGTCATTACCAGGGTACGGCCCGGTTGCTGTAATATCCGTGCATTCGTCGGCGTACTCAAATGCGTATCAAGCACCACGCGTAACGGTTGTCGCTCAATGCCATCCAGGCGGACTGTGAGATTAGGATCATCCGCCAGGACAGTCCCCACGCCGGTGATAATCGCTGAGCTGCGCGCGCGTAAACGATGTACATCCGCCCGTGCCGCTTCGGAGGTGATCCACTTGCTTTCACCGGATGCCATGGCCGTGCGACCATCCAGGCTCATCGCCAATTTGTTACGCACATAGGGGCGCCCGGTTTGCATACGTTTGATGAAGCCGGGATTCAGGGCGCGCGCCTGCGTTTCCATCACGCCCACCTCAGTTTCGATACCGGCTTCGCGTAATTGCTGCAATCCCTGGCCGGCCACGCGGGAGTGCGGATCCTGCATCGCCACGACTACCCGTGACACCTTGGCGTTTACCAGTGCGTCACTGCAAGGCGGTGTCTTGCCATGGTGAAAACAGGGTTCCAGCGTGACATAAACCGTGGCACCTGCAGCTTTATCTCCCGCTTGTTGCAAGGCATGGATTTCCGCATGTGGCTCACCGCTCCGCACATGCCAGCCTTCACCGACAACTTCGCCGTCATTGACAATGACACAACCGACCCGCGGATTCGGATCGGTGGTATACAGGCCCTTCTGTGCCAGTTGCAATGCCCGGGCCATATAGGTGAAATCTGCAGTCGTTGTTTGCATGGTTTTAGTCGTCATCCGGCAACAGGGAACGCTGTTGCTTCTTCTCTTCCGGTGAAGGAATATTCTTTAGCTTATCGATTTCTTCCTGAAACGCACTGACATCTTCAAAGCTACGATACACCGAGGCAAATCTTACATAAGCCACTTGATCCAGATCGCGTAATTCATCCATTACCCAGTCACCCAACTTGCGAGACGGGATCTCACGCTCGCCGCTCGCTCGCATGCGTTTCATCACCCGGTTGACGGCCTCTTCTACTTCTTCAGTATTCACCGGCCTTTTTTCCAGCGCGCGTAACATTCCGGTACGCAACTTCTCTTCATTAAACGGTTCGCGCCGGCCGTCGCTTTTCATCAAACGTGGCATAACCAACTCAGCGGTTTCAAATGTCGTGAAGCGCTCGTTGCAGGTCAGGCATTCGCGCCGCCGACGCACCTGGGCGCCTTCACTGGCAAGGCGTGAATCGATGACCTTGGTATCTTCCGC
>CBDUOW010000247.1:0-3192 GCA_965368945.1 uncultured Gammaproteobacteria bacterium | reverse complement strand
GACCCAGATTTATACCCATCTGGATTTCCAGCATCTCGCCAGTGTTTATGATAAGACCCACCCGCGCGCGAGGAAGAAGTCAAAATAATGTGATGCAGAAAATGTATAAATCGCCATATGTTTGTTATAACGATTGGCGGAATAATAATTACAAACTCAGACTATCTATGGTTTTCCAGAATAGCGATGTGCCATGTAATTAATCTAAAAATCTGCTTACTGTTGCCAGTGTTGCTTGTGGCCGGATGTTTTCCAGCTCCGACTTCGGCACAGGTCGTTTCCCTGGAGCTTACGGAAGCAGAACAGCGTTGGCTTGAGGCCCACCCGATAATTCGCGCTGCGCCGGATCCTGATTTTGCGCCCTTTGAATGGTTTAGCCTCGATGGGGTATACAAGGGCATCGCAGCCGATTACTTAAGGTTGGTCGAACAGCGCCTGGGGATTAAATTTGAGCTTGTCCATACAAAAGAGTGGTCACAGGTTATGGATATGGCCCGTGCCCGACAGGTTGATGTTATACCCGCCCTGGCCCGCTCAACGCAGCGTGAACAATATCTGTTATTTACCACACCGCATATATCAGCAAAGGGTGTGATCGTGACAGGCAAGGGTTACGAAAATATTCAGGAGCTAAAGGGCAAAAAAATAGCGGTAGTGACGGATTATGTGTGGGATGACTGGATCACCCATAACAACTTCGATGTGCGCTTGTATCGGGTTGAGAGAAACCTGGACGGCCTGGAACTGGCCGCATTTGGCGGGGTGGATGCGATGGTCAGCGACATTGCCTCGGTAACTTATTTGATTCGTCAGCATGGCTTATCAAACCTGCGTGTTGTTAAAGATAAAGGCGTAGATCGTAATCTTGAATTAAGTTTTGGGATACGAAATGACTGGCCTGAATTACATACAATTCTCGAAAAGGCCGTGGCCAGCCTGACATTTGAGGAACGGGAAGCAATTCGGGCAAAATGGTTGACGCTCGAGGTTGCGGGATTTTGGCGGAACCCGGTGTTCTGGTACAGCGCACTGGGGGCGGTCGCGGTGTTGTTGCTGTTATTAGCCGGCACGATGATCTGGAACAGAACACTGCAACAACGAGTGGAGTTACGCACCCGGGAGTTGCAGGATGCGAATGTGAAACTGATGCAGGCAGAGAAAATGGAATCCATCGGTCGGTTAGCCGCCGGGGTGGCGCATGAAGTCAAGAATCCCCTGGCAATTATCCAGATGGGTGCAGACTTTCTCTCGCAGGAATTGCCAAAAGATGAAACGACCGGCGAGGTGATTAAGGATATTGATGATGCCGTGCAACGTGCCGATACAGTGATTCGGGGCCTGTTGGATTTTTCCCGTGACAAGAAGCTGGAACGTACTGCCGGAAGTATCAACGAGGTGATTGAAAGCTCATTGCGCCTGGTCGGGCATGAAATGCGACAACGTCAAATCGAAGTGAGTACTCAACTCGCTGATGATTTGCCACAGTTGCAACTGGACACCAGCAAGTTACAACAGGTGTTTATTAACCTGTTTATGAATGCTGCCCATGCCATGAAGCGGGATGGCCTGTTGCAGGTCATGACCCAGGTAAAAACCCTTGGTGACGAGGCTGATCTGTCTCGTGACAATGAGAATCGATTCAAGCAGGGTGAAACAGTGCTGTGGGTCGAGGTCAGGGATAACGGGCCGGGCATAATTGAATCGGACAGCAGCAAGATATTCGATCCTTTCTACACCACCAAGCCGGTAGGTGAAGGCACGGGCTTGGGTTTGTCGGTATCACGTAATATCATTAACCTGCATCAGGGCTCTATTGATATACGAAACCAGCAAGCAGGTGGCGCGTCCGTAGTCATGATGTTCCAGCTCAACCGGGGAGAAACTGAATGAAAAAACGTATTCTGGTGGTGGATGATGAACCGGCCTTGACCCGCATGGTCAAGCTGAATCTGGAGCGGACCGGCAACTACGAAGTCCGGACTGAAAACCAGGGCAGCATGGCGGTTCAGGCCGCGCGCGAGTTTAAGCCGGATCTGATTTTTCTGGACGTCATGATGCCGGACATGACTGGCGATGAGATCTCGGCCCAGTTAAAGGAAGATGAAGAATTATCCCGGATTAAATTCATTTTCATGACGGCCATCGTGACCAGGGATGAAACCGAGAGTATGGGATCGAATATCGGGGGTCATGTGTTTCTTGCCAAGCCGGTGAAGACCGACGAACTGCTTGCCACCATTGAAAGGGTGTTGGGAGAATAATTTTAGCGGCTAGAACAAGTACCAGCAGCCGCTAAGGGCTGATGGTACTTGACATGGTTATCAAGCCTTTTGGGCAGGGCAGGTCTTGATTCCCAGCAGGCTGTATAATGGGCAGTAGCCCAACAGCGCGGTCCCAAGGGGAACCACACCAATCCAGCCCCAGGGCGTTTGTGGCCCGATAAATACAATACTGATCAAGGCCAGTCCAACCACGATGCGTAACACTCTATCGATAGTACCAACGTTTTTCATTGCAGTTTCCTCCGGAAGATAAGCCTCTAAGCGCAAGTATGACTAGCAACGCTCATCATCGGTGACAGTGTCACACAGCGCTGTGTCAAAACCTTCTATGGATTGGACTATACACGTGTGCCAATCGTGACGGGAGCGAAAGAAAGCAATAAATAAATTAAGGATAAATAATCCTGAATAGTGAATATTTTCTTGAATATTCACTAATGCTGGTCTATACCCATTCTCATGCAAGCGCGAACAGCAGAACAAACCAGTGAGGAAATCCGTATTCGCATTCTGGATGCGGCTGAGGATCGATTCCGCGATTACGGTTACAGCAAGACCACCATGGCGGAAATCGCCGAGGATGTTCAGATGTCAGCCGCCAATCTCTATCGCTATTTTGAAAACAAGCACGATATCGTCGCCGCCTGTGCCAGTCGCTGCATGGGTGAACGGGTGGATGTCCTGCGTGAACAGGCCCGCCAACCCGGTCAGACTGCGGAGCAACGGCTGCGGGCATTTGTGCTGGGAACCCTGCATTACACCCAGGAAGCCGTGCAGAACCAGCCCAAGATCAATGAGCTGGTTGCAACCGTGACCAGTCAACGCCAGGACATTGTGCATGAGAATACCCAGGCAACGTGTGCCCTGTTGGCCGAGATCCTTGCTCATGGTAATGAGACGGGCGAGTTTG
>CBDUOW010000246.1:0-3192 GCA_965368945.1 uncultured Gammaproteobacteria bacterium | reverse complement strand
ATAAATGACATCACCGTGGTGAGTATTGTTCATCGTGGTTTCAAAGGAACTGACAATAAACTCCGCCCGTTGAGCCTTGTAGTGAAAAGCTAACATTTCTTTTTGCGGAAAGTAGGGGCGGTTGTAACGGCCAAAGGGCACATTGTAGCCACCTTTGGCGTTGTAACGACACAAGCCGTTATAACCATGCCGATTAAGGTAGACAAACAGGGCGGCTTTTTGACGTGGATTACGACAGTGATTAAAGCGGTCGCGCAACTGGTAATAACTTTCAGAATTATTGTAGTTGCCGTTGAAGTAACGCTTGCAGTAGCGAATGAACTTGTCACCTTCCTGTTTGAGTATGTTGTACAAATTAACCAGATCCGGATTATTGTCACTCAAGAGGTAATGTTCATAATCAGTATTGAGAAATACTGCGCCGGAGCCGGTGAAGGGTTCAATCAGCCGGGAACCGCTGGGTAACAGTTTTTTAATCCGCTCAATGACCCGGTACTTGTTACCGGCCCACTTGAGAAAAGGCCGGATGCTCTGGTGCTCATTCAGTTGTCCCTCCGTCACGGCAGCATCCATCAGCAAATGTCCTTGATGAAGACCTTGGAGTTGCGCTGGTAGTTGTACAATTCACGCCGTTTGACAGGCAGCCTTTCGAGGTCACCTGCCTTGAAGCCACGTTCCTGGAACCAGTGGGCGGTGCGGGTCGTCAGGACAAACAGGCGTTCAATACCAAGTTGCCGCGATTGACGTTCGATGTATTTCAGAAGGGCATCGCCGCGGCCATGATTCCGGTATTCAGGATGCACGGCAAGGCAGGCCAGTTCACTGACTTTTTCTGTGATAAAGGGATAAAGTGCCGCACAAGCGACGACCATGCCGTCGCGTTCCACCACGGTGAAATGATCGATTTCCATTTCCAGGCGCTCGCGTGAACGCCGCACCAGAACCTCATCCGCTTCCAACGGTGCGATCAGCTCCAGGATCCCACCAATATCATTCAATCCTGCCTGACGGGTATCTTCGAATTGATCCTGCATGACCAGGCTGCCACAACCATCACGGCTAAACAGTTCCAGTAACAGGGCGCCGTCCACCTGTCGACTGAGGATATGCACGCGCGGCACATCCTGCCGACAAGCGCTGATGGCGCTGGCGAGACTGATAGCCGCGTCCTCATTGAGTTTGTGTTTGCCGGCCAGTAAAGCTTCGGCCTGTTCCAGGGTAAGTTCCCGTAGCAGGCGCTGGCGGTTATCGGTAAGACCTTTGCCATCGACCAAATGTATCAACTTATCGGCCTGTATCTGTACCGCCGTGGCGGTTGCGACGTCATGCGCCGTCAAGTTGAAGACTTCACCGGTCGGGGAATAACCGATGGGTGGCAGCAACACTATAGCGCCATCATCCAGGTGACGATGGATCGCCTGGCTATCGATACGCCGTACTTCGCCGGTGTGACAGTAATCCACTCCGTTTCGTACCCCGAGTGGCTGGGCCGTGACAAAATTACCCGAGACCACGCGAATGCGTGCTCCCGCCATGGGTGAATTAGTCAGGCCCATGGAAAGCAGTGCCTCAATGTCCACCCGCACACTGCCGGCGGCCTGTTTAACACAGGTCAGTGCTACGTCGTCAGTAACGCGCAGGCCGTTAACATACTGGAAGTCCGCCTTGCGTTGTTGCAGGCACTGTTCAATCTGGGGTCGAGTGCCGTGCACCAGTACCAGGCGCACCCCCAGGCTGTTGAGCAACGCTAAATCGTGCACCAGGCTGGCGAACTGGGCATCCGCCAACATTTCTCCACCAAAGGCGACTACAAAGGTGCGGTTGCGGAAGGCATTAATATAAGGTGATGAGTTCCGGAACCAGCGAACGAATTCAGGTGTGTGCTGTTTGGGCATTAGTCTTGAGTCGCAATTTGATCAAGTAAATCAAGGTAATAGTATGACAGGAGCGGATGGAAAAATCACATTTGCCGTTCTTGAAGCATAAAAAAACCGGGCTGTTTTAACCTGGCCCGGTTCTGGATTTACCTGCAGGCAGTAATTACCAACCGCTTTTCTTGCGCCAGCGTAGTTTGGGAATAATCAGACCAAGTAACATGCCGCCCAGTAATACCCCGGCACCGGCAATGAACCATTCTCGTTGAGAACGATCCTTGAGACTCTGGTTTTCCTGGTGTATTAGCTGGAGTTCTTTTTCCAGCGAGACGTTTTGTTGTTTAAGCTGCCGGTTTTGGTCGTCGAGCAGGATAGGTTGCGCGGCCACCTGGTTAAGACGCTCCAGTTCAGCATTGGCAGACTCGGATTTGCTGACCAGGGCCGCCCGTTCGGCTTCCAGATCACGGTTACTATTTTGCAGGGTGGCCAGCTCCTGTTTAAGCTTGTTATTTTGATCTTTGAGGCGCTTGAGTCGGCTTTGTGCGGCCGCCAGTTTTTCTTTGGCGATCGGTTCCGGGCTGAGGTAACGGGTCAGGACCCAACCTTCCACCCCCTCGGAGTTGCGAACTTTGCTGTAGCCAGTATCGCTTGCTTCAAGGACTTCCAGGCGTGTACCGCTGGGCAAGGTTTTCAAAATCTGGTACTGGCTGCCCTGTCCTGAGCGCATGGTGATAACAAGCTGATCGCTGACATACTGGGTATTTTGTGCCTGAACCAGGATCGGTAGTAATAGACCTGCAAGAAAAAGGGAGGTTTTCTTCACTATACTGCCCCGTGTTATTGTGATTATGTAAGATATCTGCCCATTCTATATAAAGGTATGGGTAGTAAGGAAGGCCGTAGCCCATTTTGTGCTGCGCCCTGATTCACATTTTCGACCTTCAGTCACAATTCGACGCCTATCCTGATGGTGTCATATGGCTGTCATATTGATTGGTTGTAATTCGCCGGCAATACTGTGGCATGGGTATATGCAATTTTAATGACATATTTCCGTAACAGGTGACCCTTAAATGACAGGAAGTGAATCAAGAACCATTTTGGTGGTTGAGGACGAAGCGGCGATTCGCGATATGCTGAGTTTTACCCTGCATCGCGGCGGGTATAGCGTGATTGAGGCAGCCGATACCCGCGAAGCAATGGAGCAATTGAAGCGGAAGCCTGACCTGGTGTTGCTGGACTGGATGCTGCCCGGCATCAGCGGGGTGGAATTCGCCCGTCGCCTGCGTCTGGATGAGGCTACGCGCCATTTACCGGT
>CBDUOW010000245.1:0-3196 GCA_965368945.1 uncultured Gammaproteobacteria bacterium | reverse complement strand
CAGCGAGTATTCCACCAGAAATTTGGAGAAGGCGTAGTGTTGAATTACGAAGGACAGGGCAGGCACGCCCGCGTTCAAGTGAACTTTGAAAATACCGGTAGCAAATGGTTGGTAATGGAATATGCGAATTTGGTTGTCACTGCCTAGCTAGCAAGTTGTCAGACTGGATTGCACAATTTGCCAGAGACTAAATCATTATTATTTCCTGATGTGTGCCAGTCGTTGATAGTATGATTGATGATCTCGGTTTGCTCAGGTAGTATCCTTGGGCGTAATCCACTCCATATTCGCGTAGTATGTCTAAGGTAGATTCATTTTCTACAAACTCAGCAATCGTCTTCTTGCCTAATGCATGGGCGATTTGATTCATGGATTGCACCATAGCCTGATCCATCCGTGTCTCTGCCAGGCCTTTGACAAATGAACCATCAATCTTGAGTTTGTCGACAGGCAGGTTTTTGAGATAGGCGAAGGAACTGAAGCCTGTGCCAAAATCATCCAGGGCAAATTCGCATCCCATATCCTTCAACTGGTAAATGAACTTGGTGGCGGCAGCAAGGTTTGAGATTGCTGCTGATTCAGTTATCTCAAATGTCAGCGCAGAAGGTTCAAGACCGGTTTGTTTGAGAATGCCGTTGATTAGGGGTAAGAGTTCTTTATCTTCAAAGGCCCGGCCAGACAGGTTGATGGCAAAACGGATTGATGTATCAGTGCTATGCAGGTCAGCCAATTTATGCATTGCAGTTTTGACAGTCCAGCGATCTACATGGTTAATAAGGCCAAAACGTTCTGCCGCAGGCATAAAACCACCCGGTAAAATGGCATCGCCATCATCAAGTTTCATGCGTAATAAAACTTCGTAGGCATGAATATGCCCGTCAGTGATGGATACAATGGGCTGGTAGGCGAGATTGAATTTGTCATTTTCAAACGAATCACGAACCCGTGATGCCCACCCCATATCTTCTGCCATGCCGTCTTTTTGTTTATCGGCAGGGTTAAACAGATGCAGACAGTTGCGACCCTGGGACTTGGCAATATTGCAGGCCAGGTCAGCGTGTGACAGGATTTCGTCAGCATTGGAATTTTCTGAAGTAATGGCGCTAATTCCGATACTGACGGTGATATTGAAGGTATTGCCACTTTCATAAAACCGGTAGTTTTCAAACAATTTTCGAATATGTTCCGCAACATGGCGGGTCGCGTTAATATCAACGTTATATAGCAGAACGGTAAATTCATCTCCACCAAATCGTGCCAGCAGATCGCCTTCACGCAGATGGTCACGCAGCATTTGGGCGCATTCGATCAGGAGGCGGTCGCCTGCCGCATGACCGAGTGTATCGTTGATGTATTTGAATTGGTCCAGGTCAAGATAAAGAAGGGCGCAATCCGCACCACTGCGGGAAACTCGTGAAATTTGACGCTCCAGTTCCTGCTGAAAGAAGTTGCGGTTGGACAACCCGGTCAGACCATCATGCTGGGCCTGATAGGCGAGTTCCTCTTCGTAGGCTTTTTGCTCGGTAATATCACGCGCTGTACCGGTTATATAAACCACATTGCCGGTACTGTTTATCTGGGGTCTGGCATTAAAGCTCAAGTAACGTCGGTAGCCGTTCTTATCCAGGTGAATCGTCTCATAGTGGAGAATCTCTTCGCCACGTAGCAGAGCATGATGTACCGTATCATCGCGCTCAGCCGATTCAGGCGCCTGAAATTCAGAGAAATGATGATGCAGCATTTCCTGCACTGTGTAACCATAGATGCGTGTTACCGCATCATTTAAGTAGGTCCAGTGTCCTTCGGCATCCATACTCCACACCAGGTCATGGGCGGTTTCTACCAGGTCACGATAGCGGGCCTCAGCTTCCAGCAACATTTTTTCAGTTGCCTTACGCTCAGAGATATCAGCTACCATGAGGGTGAAGTAGGTTTCGCCTTCCATTTGCATTTTACTGGCGCGTAACGAAAGCGGTATTAATGCGCTTGAACTATGCAGACCGTGTAATTCCATTTCTTCGGCATAGGACGGTAAGGTCAATTTGTCGAGAGCGAGACTGGGTAATAGCCAGGAGAGAGCACGACCCCGAATATCATGACAACTATAACCAAATAGACGTTCTGCTGCGGGGTTAAAGGTTTCAATTTCACCGTCACTGTTAACCACAATAATCCCCTCTGCGGCGTTGTCCACAATAGCGTGCATATGGGATTCTTGCTCGCCGAGTCGATGAAATACGCGACCTAATGTCTGAATCAGATAACCAATTTCATCGATGGAACGGGGACGCATGCGCCGTGACATGTCGAGGTAGTTTGATGCACCACTACTACTGATTACTTCTTCCACCGGCGCTAGCGACTGATTGAGATTACGGATCGAGAGAAAAGTTACGGTAAAAGCTATCAGCCCCATGAGCATCCAGGCCAAGATGATTTCAGTCGATAGAAAACCAGTTTGCCACCAGTAGTACTTAAGTAGAATCGCAGTAGCCAGTAAAGGGATATAGCCACCGATAAGCAACATTTTTGATTTCATGCTGATATGAATCTGGTTCAGGCCAGTATACTGCGTGGTACGGCCCAACAAGGAAAGCGACTGAATATAACCGGGCATGCCAAATAAAATTGCAATCACAAGCTGTAACAGAATAAATTGAAGCAGACTGATATAAGGTGAACTGTCACTGGGATAGGCACCAAACCAGTGCTGCACAGTTGGTACGATCAGGGCGTATAGCAGGAAGAAAGACCAGTAGCTATCTGCATGACCCTGCAGATTTTGTACCAGGGCCTGTGGCAGTTCGATAGTGCCGGGTTGATTGTTGCTTTGTTTGATAAGAGGTAATAATACGCGACGAAAATGGCGTATCATCCATACCAGTAGAGCAAGGTATATAAACAATAAGCCCGGTCCAACTGGCCAGGCGGCGAGTTGTGAAATTGACACCATACCGAAGTAGATGGCGATGCCGTAACCGATAATCGGTACCAGGGCAAAGCTACCGACTACAATCAGTAACAGTTGTCTATGGATCCGTTGGAGTTCTTGATCCATAAAGCCCTTTCATTGTTATTGTGAGATAGTAAAGGTCAGTCATATGCGAGCCCTCCCCAGCGGAAATACTATCACACAAATTCATGACTAAAAGCAGCGAGTGAATTCACAGATCCGAGATATCGGCAAGAGACGGCC
>CBDUOW010000244.1:0-3207 GCA_965368945.1 uncultured Gammaproteobacteria bacterium | reverse complement strand
CATACAGTATTTGCGACTAAGAAGATATCTTTATATTAACCTGGCTTGATGATAATTAATAAGACTCACATTTTGAAAGAGTAGCAGACAGGCCACAGGGAATATAGTTTGACCAACCCTGTAACTTGATAAAGTAAGCCTATGTGGCATGATACTATTTTCAGAGATATTCAGGGTCAGAGCAAAAACTACATAAATGAAGCGATCATTTTCCTTTCTAAAGCTTTTCCTTACCAGCAGCACCTTTTTCATGCTTGTGACCAGTCCGGCGATATGGCCTGCCGAGTTCACCGGCATGGCGTTTATTGATCAACAGATACAACAGCATAAAGGCACAACCGGTGTGCTGGTGCTGGACAAGGGCGAGGAGGCGCTGTTCGCGCGAGCCTGGTTGGCTGATCATGCGCAGAAATCCATCGAAGTGCAGTACTTCATCTGGAGTACCGACAATATTGGCATCCTGGCGACAGAGGCGTTGTTGCGCGCGGCCGAGCGAGGTGTAAAGGTACGCGTTATTGTTGATGACTTATTGATTGACGCACCCGATAAAAGTCTATTGGCGCTGGCGCTGCATCCCAATATCGAGATTCGTATCTATAACCCGCAGCATTCAGTCGGGACACCCTTCCACACACGCGTTATGAATGTATCTACCGACTTTCGTGGCGTGAATCAGCGTATGCACGATAAAACTTTTGTGGTTGATGGAAAAGTGGCCATTACCGGTGGACGTAACATGGCGGACGAGTACTTTGATTACGATCAAAAATACAATTTTCGGGATCGCGATGCACTGGTATTAGGGAAAGTCGTTGAAGATATACAGCAAAGCTTCAATCAGTTCTGGACAAGTGATTTATGTGTGCCGGTAGAGCAACGTTTTGACGGGGTTGGTTTATTTAAAAAGAATGTGTCCGTCAATGATGACGAGGTTGTGACTATTTATCGCAATTTACATACGTACGCGCAATCAGCGGAGAATTATGAACCGGAAATCAGGCGAGTAATCACTGAGATACCGCTCGGCTTCAAAGAGTTCGCAGAAAATATTGTTTGGACAGATGCGCAGTTTATCAGTGATAACCCTGGGAAAAACGACAATACATTAAGCCTTGATGGCGGCGGTCTTACGACTAGCGCGTTGGCAAAATTAATAAAGCAAGCCAGGGAGGCAATCATTATCCAGTCGCCGTACCTGGTCATGTCTGCCGAGGCGCTTGCGTTATTTAAGGCGGCGGCGGATAGGGGCGTGATAATCAATATAAGTACCAATTCGCTTGCCTCAACGGATAATTTACAGGCCTTCAGTGGATACAGGAATCAAAGGCAGCAACTTATCGATATGGGGCTGCATATTTATGAGTATCAACCATATCCCAAAGTTCAGCATCAATTGCTGGAGCGCTACCCGGTGCTTAAAGATAAACAGCCCGTGTTTGCCATTCACGCCAAGACCATGGTGATTGATTCCAGGATTGTTTATATCGGGACGTATAATCTTGATCCTCGCTCACAGAACCTGAATACAGAAGTTGGCATCATTGTGGATAATGAAACCCTGGCAAAATTCGTACAGGAACGAATCGCCATTGATATGCAACCAGGAAATAGCTGGAAGGCCTCGGAGAGTCCCGACAAACATGCGGCATTTGGAAAGCGCGTGAAAGTCCGGTTCTGGCAGTTTATGCCCATTAAACCGCTGTTATAGGATAGTTCGATTTAATAAATTAATTGAGTATGATCTCAGTTTTTTCTAACATAATGTTGAACTTAATAATATTGCCTTTTATATGCGATAAAATATGATTATTGATCCTTCTGACCTTGATTCACATTCTGTCTATAAACTACTGATTGGGGCTGTGGTGCCACGTCCTATCGCCTGGGTTTCATCGCGCAGTCGTGACGGTGTGCTTAATCTGGCGCCGTACAGTTTTTTCAATGCGGTCTCACGAGAACCACCCATGCTGGCGATCTCTATTGGTCCCCGTACCGGTGGTGAGGACTACCCTAAAGATACCTTAACCAACCTGCGTGAAAGCCAGGAATTTGTCATTAATATCGTTTCGGTGGCATTGGCCAACGCTATGCACGAAACTTCGATTAATTATCCGCCAGAGGTCGATGAGTTTGAGCGCGCGGGTGTGACGCCGGCCTCCTGTGTGGTTGTCAATACACCGCGGGTCGCCGAAGCCAGGATCAGCATGGAATGTACAGTCGAACATATGTTGCGACTGGGTACTGACTACCTGGTGATTGGCCGCATGCAACGTTACCATGTCGATGACGCGTTATACAGTAATGGGCGTATTGACACACAGGGACTGGACCCGCTGGGTCGTATGGCTGGTAATTTCACTCGGATTGAGACGTTATTTGATCTACCCATGGATGAAACTGATTAAACCAATGGTTAAGCCGTAATGAACAATGCAAAAATTATCCTGATATTTGTGGCTATATTATTCGTTTATAGTAATGACGTCATGGCGAGTGACTATCGGTGGAATTTTAATATTGAAACAGGCGCTGTATGGCAAAACAGTAATGATGTTCAAATACCAGGTGATACGGGTACTCGTTTCTCGCTTACCGACCTTGTTGGTGAGGGTCCGTTCGCTTTTTATCGCCTGGAATTGTTTTACGACATTAAACCACGACATCAGTTACGCTTTTTGATTGCGCCATTCCGCTACACCGAGAGTGGTGTGCTCAGTAAGAATGTGTTTTTCGTTGATCAAACATTCGCCGCAGGTCAAGCTACTGAAGCCACCTACCAATTCAATTCTTATCGCTTTACTTATCGTTATTTATTCTTTAATGGTCCACAGTGGCGTTGGTGGATCGGTGCCACTGCTAAAATCCGTGATGCAGAAATCGCCCTTCGACAGGGGGCTATAGCGGCAAGTGATTCTGATGTCGGCCTTGTTCCACTCATCAATCTTTATGGCGATTATCAATTCGCTGATAAATGGCGCTTCATCGTTGACTTTGATGGATTGGTAGGGCCACAGGGTCGTGCACTCGATTTAGCCCTGAAGGTCCAATACGATGTCACAAAACAGTGGTATTTGGGCGGTGGGCTGCGTAGCCTGGAGGGCGGAGCAGACAATGATGAGGTCTACAATTTTGCCTGGTTCAACTATGCTGTTGTCAACGTCGGCTATCGGTTCTAAACATTGGGGTAATTAATGTTTCAATCGCTTG
>CBDUOW010000243.1:0-3211 GCA_965368945.1 uncultured Gammaproteobacteria bacterium | reverse complement strand
CATCGGTGGTGACCGCCTGACCGTCATGGCGGGCAAAATATAAATCCGTCCCTTTACGAAAACCGTCGATGCCCACCAGGTTACGAATCATGCGCACCACTTCGGCGCCCTTGTTGTAGACCGTCACCGTGTAAAAATTATTGATCTCGATGTAATGATCGGGGCGCACCGGATGAGCCATCGGACCGGCATCCTGCGCAAACTGATGCAGGCGCAAGACATTGACATCATCAATGCGTTTCACCCCACGGGAATTCAAATCCGCGGAAAACTCCTGATCCCGAAAAACCGTAAAGCCTTCTTTCAGACTGAGCTGGAACCAGTCACGACAGGTCACCCGGTTGCCGGACCAGTTATGAAAATACTCATGCCCGATAATGCTCTGGATGGTGTAGTAATCGCCGTCGGTCGCCGTTTCCGGGCTGGCCAGTACACAGGACGCATTGAATACATTCAATCCCTTGTTTTCCATCGCGCCCATGTTGAAATCGTTCACCGCCACGATCATGTAGATATCCAGATCGTACTCACGGCCATACACTTCCTCATCCCATTGCATCGCCTGCTTCAATGACGCCATGGCATGATCACACTTGCTGATATTCTCTTCTTCCACATACAGCCGCAGTACCACCTTGCGTCCGCTCAGGGTAGTAAAGCCGTCTTCCTGGTACACCAGTGGTCCCGCCACCACGGCAAACAGGTAACTGGGTTTGAGACTGGGATCTTCCCAGCGAGCCCAATGGCGACCATCATCGTGCTCTCCACTATCCACCAGGTTACCGTTGGCCAGTAACACCGGAAACTTTTTCTTGTCCGCTTCGAGGGTCACGGTAAAACGTGCCATCACATCAGGTCGGTCGGGGAAATAGGTGATCCGTCGAAAACCCTCGGCCTCGCATTGGGTAGTGAGCAATCCGCTGGACAGATACAAGCCTTCCAGCGCGGTATTGGCCTTTGGATTAATGCGGCTCTCGATCTCAAGGGTAAATTGCTCGGGCACATCCTGAACGCTTAGCTGTTCATCAGTGAGTTGGTACTCGTTTTGATTCAGCGCCCGGCCTTCGAGCTTAATGCCGAGTAATTGCTGATGACTGCCGTACAACTCCAGAGCGTCCTGCCCTTTCTGCGCCGCCTCGTTGCGACGCATCACCAGGCGTGAGCGTACTATTGTGGCTTCTTCATCCAGATCGAAATGCAGATCGACCACATCAACCAGGTAAGCGGGGGCAATATAGTCTTTCAGGTAAATAGTACGGGGCGCGTCGTGCACTGCAAGGTCGGCAGTATCAGCCATTTACAACTCCTTCAAATCACAAGCCGGAAAAGAAAGCGAACAGTCTAACAGTATGGTCTGTAATTTAAGATCACAAGAGGACAATCCCTTGAGGTTTAGATGGTTAATCAGGTAAAACAAAAAATAGACTTATACCAAGCGCGCAATAAATGCATGAGTTTTGGATTTCATTAAATCAGTTACAACCTTATCCGTTCAACATGAGTGGAGCTTGATCTTAATGTTGCTTATAACCGGTACCGCGGCGTATGCCGCCTGAGCCGAACCTGGATTTGATGGCATCGGCCACTTCATCCAGTTGAGTCTGGCGCGTATCTTTAGGTTGTTCAAACATGTCCGTCTGCACTTGCGGCCGCTGTGCCGTATCGCTCAGGCCCGACACCCCCACACCTACCAGGCGCAAGCGCCGGGATTCACTTTGCATGGCTTTATCAAATAACGCCATCACCGCTTGCCATACCTGTTTGGTCTGTTGGGTTGCCTCGGGTAAGGTATGGGAACGGGTAATGGTGGAGAAGTCGGCAAAGCGCAGTTTGATTTGTACCGTCCGCCCAAAGAGGTCCTGCTGCCGCAGGCGCCAGCAAACCTGTTCGGTCAGCTCCATTAACCAGGCACGTAGCGTATCGCGGTTGCTGATATCGCTATCAAAGGTGGTTTCATTGGAAATGGACTTGGCTTCCGAGTCACTCACCACGGGACGATCATCCATGCCATTGGCCAGGCGCCATAAATGATTCCCGAACTTGCCGAACCGATCCTGCAACACCGCTTCCGATTGTTGGCGTAGTTGTGCAATGGTGGTGATGCCCAGGCGATCCAGTTCCTTGCCGGTGGCCTTACCCACACCCCATATGCGACTCACAGGCAGTGGATCCAGAAAGGCCTGCACCTCCCCCGGCATCACTTCGACAAAACCATCCGGCTTGTCCAGATCAGAGGCAATCTTGGCGATAAATTTGTTGGGCGCAATGCCGACCGAGGCCACCAGTGACAACTCATTACTTATCGCTTGTTTAATGGCATTGGCAATCTCCGCCGCGCTACCAAACAATCGCTGGCTGTCAGTCACATCCAGAAAGGCTTCGTCCAGCGATAATGGCTCCACCAGGGGCGAGTAACGGTTAAAAATCTCTCGGATCTGGTGGGACACGCTGGCGTAGAGGCTCATGCGCCCCGGCAGGCATACCGCATGCGGACATAAGCGCATGGCACGGGCCGTCGGCATGGCGCTGTGGATACCGAAGCGCCGTGCCTCGTAATTCGCCGCCGAGACCACACCCCGACCACGGGGTGACCCGCCGACGATCACCGGCCGTCCGGCCAGCCCCGGCTGTTCGCGCACTTCCACCGAAGCGTAGAAGGCATCCATGTCCACGTGCAGGATAAAACGGTGACCGGTCATCCCGGTATTGTAGGGGGGTTAGAACAGAACGTCAGCTTGTGGCGGTTGAATTAGCAACCGCGGTGAAAACCGCAGGCATCAGGGCCAGTCGTTATAGACATCCAGGAACTGCATGACTTTCTTCACGTAGTTGCGGGTTTCATTGTAAGGCGGAATGCCATTGTATTTATCCACCGCATTTTCGCCCGCATTGTAGGCCGCCAGCACGTGTGAAAGCTGATCCGGATAGCGCTCCAGCAGGTACTTGAGGTGCTGCACACCAGCCTCGATATTCTGTTTCGGGCTGTACAGATCCGTAACCCCGTATCTGGCCGCGGTCTGGGGCATCAATTGCATCAGGCCGGAAGCGCCGACCCGGGAAGTGGCATTGGGATTGAAATATGATTCGGTGCGAATCACTGCCTTCACCAGGGCGGCATCCACCTGGTGGCGTCTTGCGGCCTGGTGAATCAGGGACTCAAATCGCAGGTAATTCACCGCCGGGCTACTGCGGTACCCGGCCGCCGCCACTC